>JAYVVY010000072.1:0-5280 GCA_043786575.1 Ilumatobacteraceae bacterium | reverse complement strand
CGCCGGGCAACTGTTGGCGACAACGTGTTGGCGGCTGCGGTGCGCGTGCCGGGCTGGCGACGGTTCATCGGCCAGTTCCAAGATCTCCTGATCCTGATCCTGATTGGCGCGGCCGTTGTTGCGTTTGTCGTGACAGGGGAGCTGAAGACTCCGCTGGTGGTCTTGGTGGTCGTACTCATCAACGCCGTTATCGGCTTCGTTCAAGAGAACCGGGCGGAACGCTCGTTGGAAGCGTTGCAGAAGATGCTGGTCGACCAGGCCCGCGTGCGACGCAACGGACAGACGTTGATGGTCACAGCCGCAGAACTAGTGCCCGGCGACATCGTGTTGCTGGAGGCTGGCGACCGGGTGCCAGCCGACGGACGGCTCCTTGTTGCCCACAGCGTTGAGATCGATGAGGCCGCGCTCACCGGCGAGAGCCATCCGACCGCAAAGGGCACGGCGAGCGTCGATGGCGACGCAGTCGCCATTGGTGACCGCACGTGCATGGCTCACATGAACACTGTGGTCACTCGTGGCCGGCTGGAGATGGTAGTGACGGCCACCGGAATGGCCACAGAGATTGGTCGAATCGCAGGTCTGCTGGGCGCGACTGAGACGGAGCGCACGCCACTGCAACGGCAGCTGGATGGGTTGGCGCGCAGCCTTGCCAAGCTGGCCGCATTGATCGTCGGCGCGGTCTGTGTGATTGGTATGTTGCGCGGGCAACCGGCGAGCGATGTGATGCTGACTGCGGTTGCCCTTGCCGTTGCTGCGATCCCCGAAGGCTTGCCGGCCGTCACCGTGGTCACGCTGGCGGTCGGAGTGTCGAAGATGGCGAAGCGCAATGCAATTGTCAAACGGCTGGCGTCGGTGGAGACACTTGGCTGTACGTCGGTCATCTGCTCCGACAAAACAGGCACGCTGACCCTGAACGAGATGACGGCAGTTGAGCTCGTGGTCCAGCTTCGGTCTCGCACGGTGTCGGGCGATGGTTACTCGCCTGACGGTGACATCGAGCCTGTCGCCGGGGACGAACCCGTGTCGATTGACGCTGCATTGACGGCGATGGCACTGTGCAACGACGCCATCGTGAGGTTGGAGGACGACCAGTGGCGTTTGGTGGGTGACCCGACGGAAGGCGCGCTGGTCGTACTCGCGGCGAAGGGTGGCATTGATGTGCTTGACCTTCGTGAGCGCCACCCGCGACTTGTTGAGCTGCCGTTTGACTCGGCGAACAAGTTCATGGTGACCGCTCACTCGATGGTGACCGTCAATGGCCGCGACGTGGTGCGCGTCTTCGTGAAGGGCGCGCCGGATGTTCTGCTCGCGCGGACCAGCGCGGTCATCGGTCGCGATGGCGCCAGACAGCCGCTGGCATCCTTGGAGCAGGTGGTCGACGTTGCAATCGACGACATGGCATCTCGCGGTTTGCGAGTGCTGGCGATTGCACACCGTGAGTTCGAGATTGCCGAGTTTGCCGAGTTCAGCAATTTGGGAAGCCCGGTCATCCACCTCGCCAATGACCTCGTTCTGGTGGCATTGGTAGGAATCGTCGACCCACCCCGACCGGAAGCTCGCCAGGCAATTGCCGAAGCCCAGTCCGCGGGAATCGAAGTGAAAATGATCACCGGTGATCACGCAGCGACCGCCGCGTCCATCGCCCGCCAATTGGGCCTCACAGGTGACGTGATGAGCGGCGCCCAACTCGACCACCTCGATGACGCCCAGCTTGCCGATCGAATCGGGGAGGTCTCGGTGTTCGCCCGGGTTGCGCCTGAACACAAGATTCGGCTTGTGGCGGCGCTGCAAACGCAGGGCAATGTTGTGGCGATGACCGGTGACGGGGTGAACGACGCCCCGGCGCTGAAGAAGGCAGACATCGGGATTGCGATGGGCATCACCGGCACCGACGTCACCAAACAGGCCGCAACGATGGTGCTGACCGATGACAACTTCGCCACGATCGTCGACGCCGTCCGTCACGGAAGGACGATCTACGACAACATCGTCAAGTTCGTCCGCTTCCAGTTGGCCACCACCCTCGGCTTCGCGGTGCTCTTCCTGCTGGCCGCACTGCTCGGAATTGCCGACGGTAAGCCTTTCACCGCAATCGCGATCTTGTGGGTCAACATCGTCATGGACGGCCCGCCCGCAATGGCACTTGGTTTGGACGCGACCAGTCGCGACGTGATGCAGCGCAAGCCGCGGCCGCTGACGGAACTCATCATCACCCGATCGCGCTGGCAGGCGATAGGGCTCTCCGCCGGCGTCATGGCCGCCGGCACCCTGGCAGTGCTGGCATTTGCTCCCGGCGCCGAGCCGACAGCCGGAGCAGCCACGATCGCAGCGACGATGGCATTCAACACGTTCGTGCTCTTCCAGTTCTTCAACCTGCTCAACAGCCGCAGCGAGATGGGCACTGTGTTCCACCGCGACACCCTCACCAACCGCTGGCTGTGGGTGTCGCTCGCAGGAGTGATCCTGCTCCAGGTTGGCGTGACGCACTTAGGGCCGTTGCAGCGTCTGTTCGACACGACGAGTATCTCCGCCGCCAACTGGGCGGTGTGTGTCCTGGTGGCTTCCAGCGTGCTCTGGGTCGAAGAGGCCCGCAAGCTGGTCCAACGCAATTTCAACCGCAACCTCAACCTCAACCGCAACGTCAAGGAGATCCAATCATGAAGTGCCCCGCCTGCCCCACGACAGCACTGGTGATGACAGACCGCGCCGGCATCGAGATCGACTACTGCCCCGATTGCCGCGGCGTGTGGCTGGACCGTGGCGAGCTCGACAAGATCATCGAGCGAGCCGCGCCCGCCCAAAGTTCGGCTGCGGTCGTTGCTCCGGCAGCGCCCCCTCGTGACGATCGGGACTATCGCAAGGACCGCGACTACGACGACTATCCGGTCGGGAAGCGGAAGAAGAAGGGTCTCCTCGGTGACCTGTTCGACTTCTGATCGCATGGCGCAGCAGTGGATCGAACCACGATGAAAGCGGTGCTCGAACGCGTCCGGTACCTTGCGCTGATTGCGGTTGCCGGGCTCACCCTGACGATGGTTGTGACGTTCCTGTGGTCCATCGCAAAAACCGTCAAGCTGATGGGCACCCTTCTCGATGGTGGGTGGAGCAGTGATCTCTCGATGGTCGATCTTCTCGAGGTGATCGACACCTACCTGCTCGCAATCGTGCAACTGATTGTCGTTATTGGATTGTATGAGCTCTTCATTGGAGCGCTCGACGTTCCACGATGGTTGAAGGCGAGATCTCTAGAGGACCTGAAGAAATCGATCGTCGACGTGCTCATCGTGTTCATCGGCGTCAAAGGCGTGGAGCGGCTTGTTGCCGCTGAAGAGCCGATCGACGCTCTGACGTTTACCGGCGCGGTGGCTATTCTGATTGCGGCGCTTTCACTGTTCAGACTGAAGGCGCCCCGATACGAGCCGCAAGCGAGCGCAGGTCAGGACTCAGGTGCAGTGAGCGGGCCGAACACGTCGGCAATCTGATGGCCGGCCTCGAGTGGATGCCGTAGGGGACGGTCGAAGTGGACCTCGTAGACGTTGTGGCTCCCGCTGCGCGTGCGTACCACGTAACCCGCGTCGACAAGGTCCTGCACAATGCTGTGCACCGCACGCTCACCAATGCCGACCAGTCGCGCAATCTCCGCCAAACGAACCTCGGCGTTCTGGGCGATGGCAACCAGCACGTGGGCGTGGTTGGTCAGAAACGTCCACGACGGAACCACCGTCGGCGGGGAGACGAATACCTTTGCCATGCCGAGAAGCTATCGCCCGGCCGGGCGTGGATCGGTGAGCGATGTGTGTGCAATTACGAATTGGGGTCGACCACGATCGAGCATTTGGATGCGTTGGGGTCGCCGGCGAACCTGGCAACTGCGAACGTGTGAACTCCAGTGGCCGGCAGCCACGAGTGGGTGTTCGAGTCGCGCGTCGCCAACCGGTCGATGGGAACCTGTATCTCGAAGTCGGCAGCGCCACCAGCGGCCACATCCACACGGCTGAACCCGACCAGTCGTGGTGGGGCATCGGCGTCGGGAAGGGCAACATAGACCTGGACAACGTCTGCCCCGGCCCGGTCGCCGAGATTTTGCACTGCGCCACGCACAATCACGATGTTGTCTTCGAGCGCTACCTTCACGTCGGCGATGGAGAATTCGCTGTATGAGAGCCCGAAGCCGAAGGGGAACTGCGGGGCCGTCGCCGTTCGGGCGAGGTGCCACCAGCCATGCCAGCGATCGTACGTACACCGAGTGGCCTCGCGCTCGAACGCCGGAAGGTCGGCCTCATCGGCGGGCACGCTGAAAGGAAGCCGGGCGGAGGGGTTGACGGCGCCGATGAGAACATCCGCAAGGCCGGGCCCTGCTTGCGACCCGCCGTACCATGCCTGCACGACTGCCGGTGCCGTCTGGATCCATTCGGTGCAGACAACGGCGCTGCCTGCCTGGATGACGACGACAGTTCGTGGGTTGGCCGCGGCCACTGTGCTGATGAGTTCGACGTCGGCAGCGGAAAGCCGAAGTGAACTGCGGTCGCCGCCAGTGCTGAAGCCCCTCTGGCGCTCGGTCAGCCGGGAGGGCTTGACGGCCGTGGGAAGGCCCGCAAGCATGGCATCGAACTGCTCGACAACCTCTGGCTCGTCGGCTTTGGGAAACAATGCGAACAAGCCCGGGTCGGTCTCGCCGATGTACTCGCCCTCGTCGAGGTACGTGTAGCCGACAACCACCACGGCGACGTCGGCTGCCGTGGCGGCGATCGACGCGTGGTGCAGGTCATGCCCGTCGGCATGAGTGACCTCGAGTGCGGTTGCGCGCAGCCCGTCAAGCACCGTCAGACAATCCAGATCCCACACGTCACTCGAGCCTCCGTCACCGAGATTGATGGTGTCGGCGAGTTTCCCGAACACTGCAACCCGTTGGCCAGTTGTCAGCGGCAGCACAGGCTGGCCGCCTACCAGTTCATTGCGGAGCAGGACAACGGAGCGAGCGGCAACCTCGCGAGCGAGCGCTCTGTGGGTAGGTGAACCCACCACCTCAGCCGCGGGCGCGGGTGCCGACAGGATGCCGTCAAACCGCAGCAGGGTGGCGATGACACGGATGACCGAGCGGTCGACGTCAGCCCACGTCACCTCGCCACTTTCGAGTGCTGCAGGTAGGTGCTGCGCACGAATCATTCGGTACGGCATCTCGATGTCGAGACCACCTCGCAGGGACGACCCTGCACCGCGTAGACCGAGAATCCAGTCGCTGATGACGAACCCTTCGAATCCCCACTCGTCGCGCAGTAC
>JAYVVY010000071.1:0-9900 GCA_043786575.1 Ilumatobacteraceae bacterium | reverse complement strand
AACATTCGGGCTGTAGCGCAGCTTGGTAGCGCACTTGTCTGGGGGACAAGGGGTCGCAGGTTCAAATCCTGTCAGCCCGACGAATGAAAAAGAGCCGGTCCGCAAGGGCCGGCTCTGCTCGTTTTTGCAAGGCGCGAGCGATCCATCTGTAGGCGCTTTCCCTGCGCACGAGAGCGCAGTCGAGTCCTCCTGTCGGCTCCTTCCTCAGACTGACCACAGTTGGTTGTTGGCTGACTTCATTGCGTGAAATTGGCGGCGCTGAGGGTCGAATTCTCGTCGCAATTGGGCGATGACAGCGCACTGAAATTGACCTACCATCCTGCAGAGAGTGAGGGGGACCGATGCGACGAGAAGCGCGACCTGGTGTGACGGCTCGTCGACTGGGCACGCTGCTGACGGTCGTCACGATGTCGGGGGTCTGTGCCGCGCCGCTGACGACGGCGACTGTCGCCAACGCGGCCCCTCCCACCATCGCCAGCGCCGTGTTGGTCAACGATGCGACCAACCCTGCGTTCTCCGCGGTCACATCGGGCGACGGGCGCTGGACCTTCTACTACCAGGGTGGCCGTCTCTGGGCTTTTGACGCCGCGGGGGCAACGGGCAACAAGGTGATGGTGGGCCGGACCACCGCCGGGGAGGAATTGCCGCTGAGTAACAGTTTCGCTGCCTCCGACCAGACCGGGCGGTTCGTCGCCTTCACCGGCTACGTCGATCTCTACAATCCCGTCTCGAACCTGGTCGGCTTCACGACGTACCTGCATGATCGCGACACCGATGGCGACGGCGTCTTCGACGAGCCGGGCTCCATCAGCACGATCCAACTCGGCACCCGTCTCACCAACACGGTCCTCGAGCCGTCGATCTCCAGCGATGGACGTTACGTCGGATTCCTAGAACCCGATGTCAGCGCGGCGGTGGACGTCGCCCAGTCGAACCGGTGCATCCGCGCCTACCGATACGACCGGCTCACTCGTGCCGTCATCGACCTGACGCTCCCCGACAACGAGGCGCCACTCGCGTGCGACCCGTTGGTTTTCAGTCGCGACCGAGTGTCCCGTGTGAGGTTGTCCGCCGATGGTGGCAGTGCTGCGCTGGAGACGGGCTGGGAAGCCCTGGCACCGACCGGTCTCCAAACAGCCTTCAGATTCGGCGTCGTTCGAGACGCGGCCGCCGGCATCACCGAAAGGCTCATCTTCGAGGGGACCATCAACAACAACAATGTCTTCTTAATGGGGTTCTCCGGCGATGCCCGGTACGTGCTTGCGCTCGGTGAGGCGAACTCTGCACTGCTCCGGCTCGATCGCGGAGCGCCGCTCAGTGCGGCGAACACCACCCTCACCATTCCCGTCGGCCCTTCCTCATTTCCCATTGCCCTCAGCGGGGACGGACGGGCTGTCATCTCCGGCACCACCACCGGTACTCAGCTCTGGCGGTCCAGTGGCACCGTCACGCTCACCACCGAAATCGGTCCCGGTGCGGCTTCCTCGGCGTCACTGAACCTCGATGGCTCGGTCGCCACCATCACCACCTCCACGCCCCCTGCAGGTGTCGCGGGCCACGGCGTCACCGATGCGTACCGGCTCGAGGTACAGGCCACAGCCAGCTACACCCTGTCGGCCGGTCTTTCGCTCGGCGCAGCCACCACACCTCCGGCCGCAACCGCGATCCCCATCGGCAACATCCCCGCCGACGTCGTGCGGTCGAGCAACCTCGACCTCGCCGGCGCGCCCATCGGCGGAAAGGGCGTCGCTCCGATCGGCGGAAAGGGCGTCGCTCCAATCGGTGGCAAAGGCGCGGCCCCACTGGGCGGCAAAGGCGCGGCCCCACTTGGCGGCAAAGGCGCGGCCCCACTCGGCGGAAAGGGCGTCGCGGCGCTCGACGACCTCGCCGCGGTCCGACGCCTGCCGCTGGCGATGATCCCCGTGGCCGGCGGTTGGGCGACGCTCCTGAAGAACACCCCGCTCGCCGCTCGGCCGGTGCAGACCGTCACGCTCGGCCAGGTCATCGATAGGGCGCCAGCCGCGCTGGCCGCGCTACGGCCGGACCAACTCGACCTCCGGCGTACCGTGCTCGCTGACGCCACACCGGCTGCATGGGCCCTGGGAACCACTCCGGTTCGTCAGCTCATCTACTCGGGGGGTGCCACGTTCTGCGAAGTTTTGCGCGAGGCACAGGACCCGGTTCCCGGCGCCACGGCCGACGCGTTCTGTGACGCCACCGGGATCACGCCGACGATGACGATGTTCCAGATCGACCTCGACCCCCATCTTGCGGGCGTGGTGGCCACGGCGCCGGAGCTCCATTCGCCGCCGATCGCACCGAACCTGTTGGCGCTTCGCGCCGGTGACGGCGCGGCCCAGCACAGCGCGCCACTGCTCGACCTGCCGCTTCCCGCTCTCGGCCTCGGAGTCAGTCGGGCAGGTGACGTCCCGCTGGTCGATCTGGTCGAGACCACAGGCCCTGTTGCATCGTTGACACTGAAATCACTGGGCGACCTCGCTGCGGTGGCGGACTGCTCGCTCATCGACTGCACCGCCTCCGGCACGGTGACGCTCGGCCAGGCGCGTACGGCGCGGGCATTGCGTACCGATGCCACGCTCCGATCGATCAGCGTGGAATTGCCCGCGATCAAGCTCGACGACGTCGCCGCTCAGTTGGCCCCGGATGTCGACCTCAACGACCTGCTCGTCGGCACACTCGAGGCGGACCAGTTCCCGTGGGAGGAGCTCGACCTCGTGGCATCGGGCGTGCAGCAGTACGTGCCGAACCCGAACTTCGTCCACGCAACGATCCCCCTCGGTGTGTGCTCGGGCGACGCTGGCGACTGCCCGGATGTGGTCAGCGGCACCGTCACCCTCACGCTGCCCCGCTCGTTCCGCGTGCGCACGGGCTCCGCAAGCATCGACGGCGGAGCGACCGTGGGAGCGGTCAGCACCACATCCACTGCATCGTCCACCGTCGTCACGATCGCGGTCGGCAACGTGACCCCGAACGTCACCGCCTCGCTGGGCGTCGATCTGCTCCCGGGCTTCACGTTGGGTTCGTACACCGTTGCGGCAAAGGCCGCGCTCGCCGGCAGGGTGTCGACGCCGGCATCCGTACAGGTAAAAGTGGTCGAGCCGATCGATGTCGCAGGCACTGCTGCGGGCGCCGCGACCGCAGCATCCGACACCCTCTACGTCTCGTACGTCACGAGTCCCGACGATGTCGACCTGTTCCGTGTGCCCGCGGCTTCCGGCAAAATCGTATCGGTGTGGGTCAGCCACTTCGAGCGTGACGCGGACGTGGTGTTGTACGGCCCTCGCACGACCTCGGTCAGTTCCCGCAGCAACCGGGCGGCGGGCCCCACCACTGGCGCCGTCGCCGATGACGGCGCCGATGGCGGAGCCACTGCGCCGGCCGCGTCGTCAGAGGCGGCCCGCGACCTTCCTGCGCAACCGGGGCTGACGCCGGTGGCCTCCAGCGCCACCGCAGTCGACGGTGGCACCGAATCCGCCACCGCGCTCAGTGCCGACCTCGTGCAGGTCAGCGCCTACTCCGGTGTGACCAGCTTGCAGCCATACGTGCTGCGAATCCGCACCGACGCCACCATCACGCCCGCTGCGTGCACCTACTCGCCGGCGAACCCCAGCTTCACGACCGGCACCGCAGCTGGATCGTTCTCGATGCCGACGGGACCAGTGGAGACATTGGTGCTCACCGCACCAGAACGCTTCGGTCGCAAGTACGGAGCCGCAGCGGTGTCCGACATCGACACGAAGCTGGCAGCGATGCTGTTGGTGCCCGGCACCTCGGGAGCCGTGGTGGATGTCGCCAGCGACTCGGCCGTGGCAGCAGCTTTCAGTGGATGGAACGGCGCCTGGTGTGACTACGACGCCGCGAACCGGGTGGTGCGAGCGCTCACCGATCTCATCACCCGCGTGCACGACGCCCACCCGGAACTGCGTTCGGTCGTCATCGTCGGAGGCGACGACATCCTGCCGATGGCTCGTCTCGACGACACGACCCGCCTCGCCAACGAGGACTCGTACGCCGACGACGTCCCTGCCGGACCGCTGCACGAGGCGCTGCGCACGCGGCACTTCCTCTCGGACGACCCGTACGCCGATCTCGACCCCATCCCGTTCGTCGATCGCCAGATCTTCGTTCCCGACCTATCGGTCGGTCGACTCGTGGAGGATCCCACCGAGATCGGCGCTGCGATCGACGCGTACGTGAGCGCTAGCGGCAGGCTCGACCCGGCCGGGGCGTACGTCACCGGCTACGACTTCATGGCTGACGGCGCCAACCTTGCGGCCGACCGGCTGGAAGCGGCGTTCGCGCGTGCCGGCGGCCCGTCGAATCTGGCCAGCCGACTCGTGACCAACACATGGACCGCCCAGCAGGCCATCGCCGGACTCGCAGGAGCCGCAGCGAGCGGGCTCTACGCGCACTTCGGCTACAACCTGGGAATGTCGGCGGCCGGCTTCCAGCGCGACCAGAGCATCTCGTTCGACCCGAGTCCCGACACGTTCTCCCCGGCAGACGTGGCCGGAGCACTTCGGCCCACCAACACTGCGCCCACCCCGCGCCTGCTGTTCTCGATGGGATGTCACGCCGGACTCAGCGTTCCAGGTTACACCGACTTCGCGCAGGCCATCGTCGGCACGGGTGCAATGTTCGTCGGGGTCAGTACCTATGGCATGGGCAACACCGTCGGTACTGCACTCGACGAGCGGCTCATGGCGTCGTTCGCCGGAAACCTCGACGGCCAGCTGATCAACGGCACGCCGATGACGGTCGGCGAGGCGCTCACCCAGGCCAAGCAGGACTACTGGGCAGGACAGGGGTTGTACGGCCCGTACGACGAGAAGGTCCTGCAGTCGACGGTCTTCTACGGCCTCCCGATGTACCGCGTCGCCCCGGCCGGCGCGACCACTCCGCCCGTCCGCTCGGCGCCCGCTCCGGTGGTCACCTCGGCGACGGCATCGCCGTATCGGTCGCACAGCGTGGCAGTGGCATCGACCTTTGTCACCAACAACACCTCGACCGGCACCCAGTACGTCTCGGTCGGCGCTGAGGAGCCGTTGTCGGTGCCGAACCGTCCGGTCCAGCCGCGCACGATCACGGAAGTCACCGCCAGCGATGGCACGAACCTGCTGCCGGCGCACGGCGGATTGGTCACTTCACTCTCCGCGAGCCAGTCGATCACCGGCTTCGCTGCCACGTTCCCGCGGCCCACCGCCGTCGACAGCAGCGTCGAACCGGCCGCTGTGCCGGTGGACGTCGCGTTCCCGTCGTCGCTCGTCGCCATCACCACCGCCTCTGACCTCGCGGGACAACCGCAGGCCGACGGTGGCCCACGCCAGCGGCAGTACCTCGTCACCGTGCCTGGGCGGTTCCGCAGCGGCGACACACCGGGAGTCGGCACGCAAGACCTCTTCGGCGGTGTCGACGTCGACGTGCTCTACTCCGTCAGCACCGACTACGCACCGCCTCGCGTCGGCACCACACGCGCGATCGACTCGAGCGGCACGGTGGCATTCACAGTGGACACCACCGACGATTCCACCACCGGCGTGCAACGGGTGCTGGTGCTGTACCGCACACCCTCGGGCTGGGTGTCCCTCGACCTGATGCCGCCGGTCTCGCCCGGTGGCTCGTGGACGGGCGCCGGAGCCGGAGTCACTGAGGGCACCTTCGAATACCTCGTCCAGTCCGTCGACAGCGCCGGCAATGTCGGTACCGGTGCCGGCAAGGGACGCGGGGTCGCTGCGTACACGCCACCTGTGGTGGGCGATGTCATCGCTTCCATCTCGGACGGCCAGTTCGTCGAGGGGTCGGGCGGTGGCACCACTGCTGGTGCAGTCAACGTGACGCTCGACCGTCCAGCTCCGGCGGGTGGTCTCAGCTTCGGTGTTGCGCTCCAGAGCGGCACTGCCTCCGTGGGCTCGGCTGCGGGTGACGACGTGTCGTCCAACGTCACGAACGTGGTCGTCCCAGAGGGTGCGCTCAGCGCACCCGTGTCGTTCGCCATCGCTGCCGACGGCAAGGTGGAGGGCGATCAGGCGTTCACGGTCACCGTGACGGCGCCATCCGGTGTCGATCTCACGCGACCGATCGCCACCGTCGTCATCGTCGACGACGACCGGCCGGTCGTGTTGGCCTGGGAGAACACGGCACCGTCGTTCGTCGAGAACGGCAGCTGGATGGTCCACGCAGACTTCGCCTCGCCCATTCAGAGCCCCGTCACCGTGGCGTTCACCGTCAACCCGGGTACAGCCACCGCTGACGACTTGACTGTCACCTCCGACACGACGGTCGCACTCCAGCCTGGTGACACCTTCGTGGAACTCTCCGGGGTCTTCGTGCAGGACCACTTGTACGAGGGCACCGAGACCTTCTCGGTGACGATGGCGGTCACGTCCGGCCCTGCCGTCGCCGCCCCGGACACGACGTACATCACCTTGCTCGACAGCGACTCTGTACCCACGGTGTCCTTCGGCGGGGGTCGAACGACCAACGAGGGCGATCTCGTCCAGTTGCCGCTGACCCTCACGTCGTCGAGTGCGGCCCCTCTCACCATCCATTGGGTGGGCGTGGCAACGGCGCCACCGATCGCCAACCTGGGAAGTGCGACTGCAGAGGATGACTATCCCGTTGCCGGCGAGTACACGATCCCAGCCGGTACCGACTGCGCGAACACTGAATGCACGTTGCCCGTGCAGACCGTACTGGCCACCGACCTCGACGCGTACCAAGAGGTCTTCGACGTGCGAATCACCTCCGTCGACTGGGGCCTCGTCGACCCCCTGCACGACACCGCGACGGTCGTCATCTACGACGCCGCTCCGGCGGCCACCCTCTCGTTGTCCGTGCCCGACACAGTCGTTGAATCGGATGGCAGCGTGCCCATCACCGTCACGCTCAGCAGGGCGCTGCCGGTCGACGCCGTCGTGCGCATCTTCGTTGGAATCGACACCCGAGACGGAGCCAATTCGGCCGACCCCGTTGTCGATGTGGTGGTACCGACCGACGGCCTTCAGGCGACCATCCCTGCGGGCACACTGTCGGCCACGGTGAACTTGAGCTTGGTGAACGATGGCATCGCCGAGTCGCCCGAGACCATCGCGCTCGGCGTCGACAGCGTGTCCACTTCGCCGCAATATCTCGTCGATACGCCTGCCCGTGGCTACGTCACCATCACTGACGCTGTCATTGTGGTTCCTACAGCCACCATTGCGTCGTCCGTCTCCTTTGACGAGAACGCAGGCACTGCGATGGTGGAGGTCACCCTCGACAGCGCCGCCGGCCCTGGTGGCGCATCGTTCACATACAGTTCGAGCGACGGGACGGCGCTCGCCGGCAGCGACTACACGACCACCTCGGGAACGCTCGTGTTCGCCGCTGGCCAGCAGTCCGCATTCATCTCGGTGGCCGTCACCGACGATGACTCGACCGTTGAGCCGTCCGAGTCGTTCACCCTGGGGCTCGCCGACGCCACCAATGCCGCGATTGCCGTTTCGCAGTCGACCGTGACCATCATCGACAGCGATCGCGCTGGTGTCACGGTCGGGTCGGCCGTGGTGCTGGAAGGCACCGCCGCCTCCGGACGCACCGAGGTGTTGGTGACCGTCACTCTGGACCGCCGCCTCCTCACGGATGCGACGTATTCCTGGTCCATCACGGGCGGTACCGGCGCGGTGGGCGCGGATGTAGATGCTGCCCCGTTGGGCACGTTCACCATCCCGCAGGGCGCCGGTTCGTTCACGCTGCCGATCGAGGTGGTACCCGACGACCTCGACGAAGTGGACGAGTCCGTTTCGGTCACGCTCACCGCCGTCAGCGGCCCGCTCACGACGGTGGTGGGCACTGGCACGGTCACGATCACCGACGACGACCTTGCAGTGATGGTCACGGCCTCTGATACAAAGGTGCTCGAGAATGCCGGTTCAGCGCTGATCACGGTCACGCTCGATCGCCCCAGCCTGGCTCCGCTGTCGATCCCTTTCACCACGTCGGCGGGCTCCGCAACGGCACCGGCCGACTTCACAGCCACCGCCGGTTCGCTGTCGTTCCCGATAGGCGCTACCTCGGCGTCGATCACCGTGCCGATCGTGAACGACAACCTTGTCGAGGGTATTGCCGGTGAAAACTTCGGCGTGGTGCTCACGCCGGCGACGAACACCTTCATCGTCCGCCAAGCCACGGTGTCGATCGTCGACGACGAGTCGCCGTACCTGATGGTGCAGAGCGCCAGCCAGCAGATCGAGGGTGACAGAGTGTCGCGGTCGCTGACCTTCTCGGTCACGTTGTCGCAGCCGCTCAACACTGCGATCACCCTGTCATGGGTGCCCAGCGGCATCACCGCGACGGCCGGAGTCGACTTCCCCTCCGCTGGCGGCACCGTCACGATCGCTCGGAGGAAGACCACGGCCACCATTACGGTGCCGATCTCACCCGACACCGTTATCGAGGGCAACGAGACGCTCGCGCTCTCGCTGTCGTCGACCGGTGCGGCAATCGGGTCAGGTGCGCCGGTCGGCACCATCGTCGACGATGACGATGTCGCGCTCTCGATCTCCGACGCGAGCATCGTGGAACCAAACAAGGGCACGAAGAACGTCACATTGACGGTGCGCTTGTCAACCGCGAAGGTGGAGTCGGTCACGGTCCGATGGACCACGGTCGACGGCACGGCAACCGTCGCCGGCGGCGACTACATCGCGGCCAGCGGTACCCTCACCATTGCGGCGGGCCAGACCTCGGCGACGATCACCATCGCTGTCATCGGTGATCGAAGCGTGGAGCCCGACGAGACCTTCAGGGTCGTGCTCAGTGCGCCGGTTCGTGCTGTCATCGGTGCGGTCGGCACGGCCACGGCCACCATCATCAACAATGACTGACTCGATCCACCGCGCGTCAGATGGGTGAATCCCCGGTGCTCGCCGCGCTCGCACCGCGCCTGGCCCGGCAATGGCGAAGTCGATTCGGTGAGAGCGCTGGCGTCGTGCTCACCGGAACCGTAGCGAAGGTCGACCTGTCGGGCTTCACTCGTTTCAGCGAGCGACTGGCGCTGGGAGTGCGAGGTGGTGCCGAGGAACTGAGCGACGCGATCGACCAGATGTTCCTGCGCCTGATCGAGCCCGTGCTGGAGCGCGGCGGCGACGTCCTGCAGTTCGGCGGGGACGCGCTGGTGCTGTGGTTCGAGGGCGACGAACACGAAGCGCGGGCCGCCGCCACCTGCTGGGAGCAACAGCGGGTCATCCGCGAGCACGGACGCATCGAGACTCCGCTCGGGCCTGTTCGGCTCCGCATGTCGGCCGGGATGGCCAGCGGTGAGGTCGGGTTCGGCGTGGTCGGCGCCACGCATCGGGAACTGATCACGGTGGGTCCGGTCGCCACACAGGCCCTGCATCTCGAACACCTCGCCTCATCCGGGCAGGTGTTCCTCTCGCCGGCCACGGCGGCAGTGCTGCCTGCGTTCACCATCGTGGAAGTGCCGGGTGCCTTCCGATTGCGGCGCTCACCCCCTACAGCAACCGTGGCCCCGAGACGCAGCACGGAGGCAACGGATGCGGCAGCCGCCGCGGAATTCGTTCCTGCGGAGATGCAATCCGCGCTGTTCGATCTTGCCGAAGCGGCACAACGGTCAGGTGAGCACCGCACTGTTGCAGTTGGGTTCCTGCTGTTGGAGGACACAGACGTCGCGTTCGCTGCCGGCGGTATCGATGCCGTGCTCGCCTCGGCGGCGCGGGTCGCCGACGCCATCGACCATGCCGTGCGCGACTTGCAGGTGTTCTGGTCGGCCACCGATCTGGCTGAGAACGGGATCGTCTTCCTGCTCTTCACTGGCGCGCCTTTGGCGCGCGACGAAGATGATGAACGCCTCCTTCGGTCGGTGCGCTCGGTGCTCGACGC
>JAYVVY010000070.1:0-14319 GCA_043786575.1 Ilumatobacteraceae bacterium | reverse complement strand
GTGCGGAAACGGACGCGAGACTGTGGCCATGTCGGACGTGTCCCAACTGACCATCCTCGGCTCGACCGTGCGCGAGCCGGTGTCGCATGTCGAGTGCTTCCCGGCCCCGGCGCACGTGCGATCGGTGCGCTTCGTCACCGACGAGCTCTCGTCGATGTGCCCGGTGACGAAGCAGCCCGACCTGTCGCATGTCGTGATCGAGTACGAACCCGACGCGTGGTGCGTCGAGTCGAAGTCATTGAAGCTCTACCTCTGGTCCTACCGCGACCGCGCCGTGTTCGCCGAGGCAATGGCGGCCGAGATTGCGGGCGAAGTGATGCTGTCCGCCAAGCCGACGCACGTGAGAGTGACACTCACCCAACGCCCCCGCGGTGGCATCGAAGTGCAGGCCGTCGCCGAACTCGGCGCCGTACGCTGAACTTTGGCGTTGATTTGCGCCACAGCCGCGCTGCAACGCCGAAGTTGCGGGGTTACGGCTTTGACTGCAGGGCGCCGGCCTCGCGCAGCGACGCCACTTCGTCGGCGGTGTAGCCGACCTCCAGCAGTACTTCGTCGCCATGTTCGCCGATCAATGGCGCATGCCGCCGAACCGACGTCGGTGTGGCATCGAAACGCACTCCCGACGGGATCACGTGGTACTGCCCGACCAGCGGATGCTCCGCCAGCGGCAGCGCCGCGACGAGGTCGTCAAGGCTGGCAACCCGTACGGCGGGGATGTCGTGCTCCTCACAAAATGAGAGCCACTCGTCGGTGGTCCGGGTGGCCAGCACGTCGGCAACGACCCCGTAGAGCTCGTTGGCAGCCTGCGCCCGCGCCAGTCGGTTTTCCAGCCGAGGATCTGCAGCCAGCTCAGGTTTGCCGCCAGCGATGAAGAGATCGACGAAGTTGGCCTTGCTGTAGGGCAGCGCGTGCATCCAGCCATCGGTGGTGCGCTGGGGCCCGCGGTTCGGCATCAGCGCTCGCACATACCCGGCCGGCCCGACCGCTGGCGAAGGAATAGCTGCACTGCCGTGCTCGGCCAGCATGAACGCAGTCATCGCCTCCACCATCGGCACTTCCAGCCGTTGCCCTTCGCCGGTGCGATCGCGGTGATGTAGCGCCGCCAACACGGAATAGACGATCGTCAGTCCACTGACTTTGTCTGCCACGATCGTCGGCGCAATCGCCGGCACGCCATCGCGCAGAAGGTACGTGTCTGCCAGGCCAGCAGCCGACTGGATGACATCGTCGTACGCGGGGTGGTTGCCGTTGGGGCCGTTCGTCGGCCAGCCTTGCGCCTGGCAGAAGATCACCGACGGGTTCCGCACGCGCATGTCGTCGTAGGTGAGGCCCAGGCGGCCAAGCGGTCCGGGCCGCAGGTTGGTGACCACGATGTCGGCGCGTTCCGCCAACCGCAGACACGCCTCGCGTCCATCGGGATGTTTGAGGTCCAGCGAGATGTTGCGCTTGTTGCGCAGCAGGTTCAGCGACACGCCCGACAATTGCGGGTGAGGGCCGGGGCCCATGAACCGGTTTGTGTCGCCGTGGATGTCTTCCACGCTGATCACCTCAGCGCCCAGATCGCCAAGGATCTGGGTAGCCATCGGCCCCATCACCACCGACGTCAGGTCCAGTACGCGCACATCAGAAAGTGGGCCACCTACTGGAACTGACATGGGCGCCGGCGGCTAGTGAGTCTCGCCGGGGCGATACGGAACGCCGGCCATCGCAGGCGGTCGCAGACGCTGGCTGGCAGTAGCGAGCACGACGAGCGTGATGACGTACGGCAATGCCTGGGTCAACGACTCGGGCACTTCTTTCACCGTCAGGTAGGCGGTGAAGAACAACGCCCCGGCAACCAACGCCGTGATGGTGCCGACCACCTTGTTGCGATACCACGACAGAATCAGCATGGCACCGGCGACGAAGGTGATGAACAAGAACAGCGCTGGAATGCTGTCGTTGGCAACCAACTTGATGCCCAGCGAGTAACCAAACAGGCTGGCGCCGGCCAACACGCCACCGGGGCGCCAGTTGCCGAAGATCAGCGTGGCCATACCAATGAAACCGTTGCCCTGGGTCTGACCCTGGCGGTAGTACGACGAGGCAACAACGGCCATCGTGGCGCCACCGAAACCTGCACAGCCACCACTGATGATGAGACCGGCGTAGCGAAGCGGAACGACCTTCACGCCGAGGCTCTCGGCAGCGCTGGGCGCTTCACCCGACGAACGCAACCGCAGACCGAAACGCGTGCGCCACATCAACCAGAAACTGATGGGCACCGTGACGAGCGCGATGGCAGTCGCCCAGGAGATATTGAACGTGAGGCCGCGTCCAATGCCGCCGAGGTCGCCCAGCAAGAACCAATGTTTCCGCTCAAACCAGCCAAAGATGTCGGGCGTCTTCCAGCCGAACAGGTCGCCGCCGGCGAGGAATGGTACATCGAACTTCGGGATCGATGACTTTTGCGGCGGTGATTGACTGACGCCACCGCCCTGCTCACCCACGAACAGCAGGTCGCTGAGATAACGCGCGCCGTAGAAGGCGAAGATATTCATCACCACCCCGGAGATGGTCTGGTTGACGCCGAACCGAACCGTGGCGAGCGCGTGAATGAGGCCACCGATCATGCCGCCGACGATGCCCATCGCCAGGCCCGTCCAGGCGCCGTACTGCCAGGCGAAGTAACCGCCGAACCAGGTGCCGAGGATCATCATGCCCTCGATACCAATGTTGAGCACGCCACAACGCTCGGCCCATAGCGCGGCGATACCGGCCATCAAGATTGGCACCATCACGCGCAGCGAGGTGCCAATCGTCTGTGAAGAGGTGAGTGCGTTTTGGTCCGTGATCAACCGTGTGATCGACATGAACGTCAGCCCAAGAAACGCAGCCGCGATCATCGTGTTGCGGCGTGAGCCGAGTAAATTCAGTCGCTTCGTTGGTTGTGTGGGCGTGTCGGGAAGAACCTCGATAGTGCTCATGCTGGTGCGACCTCCGCCTCGGTGGTGTGGATGAGCGTGGCCGCAGTGTTCTCCGCGGTTCGTTTGTTGAGCCAACGAATAGTTGCTTCGTTGATGATCACGACGGTGAGCACCGTGATGGCTTGAATCAGCTTCACGATCGAGCTGGGGATCTCGGCCAACTGCAACTGTGCCGAGGTTGAGTCAAGGAAACCGAAGAGCAACGCCGCACTGACGATGCCGATGGGGTGATGACGCCCAAGCAGTGCGACGGCGATTCCGAGGAAGCCCAACTGTGTAGGCGTGGCAGTGGGGCCATAGGCGTAGATCTCGCCAACAACGCTCTGCATGGCCACGAGGCCGGCGATGCCACCCGAGATGAGCAACGAGACCACGATCATCTTGTTGGCATCAATACCCGATGTGCGGGCTGCACCGGGGTTGAGGCCAGAGGCCCGCAGCCGGAAGCCGAAGCGGCTTTTGAACACCAAGACCCAGTAGAGGAAGACGACGAGCAGCGCTACTAGGAACATGCCGCCCAGCCGGTCGTCGACGATGTCGGGCATTCGTCCGCTGGGTGGAATCAGGTCCGTCTTGACGTTGAGACCTGACTCTCCATTGTCCCGGAAGAAGTTTTCGAACAGCCATTGAATGACCGACAGCGCGACGTAGTTGAGCATGATCGTGGAGATCACCTCATGCACGCCGCGGGTGACCTTGAGAATGGCGGCGATGCTGGCCCACGCGGCGCCGGCGGCCATGGCCACCAACAAGATGACAGTGACGTGGAGGGGTGCCGGCAAATTGATCCTGCTGCCAACGACAGCAGAAATGAGGGCCGCAAACAGGTACTGGCCCTCCACGCCGATGTTGAACAGGTTCATCTTGAAACCAACCGCAACGGCGGTGGCGCTGAAGATCAGCGGCGTTGCCCGCTTCATCATCTCCAACAGCTTGTCCCCTTCGGTGCCTGTTTGCAGGATGGTGCTGTACGCCTGCCAGGGGTTCTTGCCCGTCACCGCCAGCAACACGGCGCAAATGGCCAACGCCAAGATGACGGCCGACAGCGAACTGGCCAGAGTGATGAGGCCGGTGCGCAGGCCGTTGGCTTTGCTGGGCGTCGACAGCTTGCGCATGCCCGACGACAGGTCGGCCCCGATTGCGAGTTTGGGTTGTTCGCTCATCAGGCTGCCTCCACCGTTCCGCCGGTCATGTACGTACCCAGCATTGCCGGTGTGGCGGTGGCGGGGTCGAGTGTGGCGGTGATGACGCCATCGAACATCACAAGAATGGTGTCGCTGAGACCGATCAGTTCTTCAAGGTCGGCAGACACCAGCAGCACGGCTAATCCTTCATCACGGGCGCTGCGTATTTCGTTCCAGATGGCGGCCTGGGCACCGATGTCGACGCCGCGAGTGGGGTGTGCGGCCAGCAGCACTTTGGGCTCGCTGGTGAGCTCGCGGCCGACGAGCAGCTTTTGCTGGTTGCCGCCGGAGAGCGCGAAGGCCGGCACCACTTCGCTGGGCGTCAGCACGTCGAAGCGGTCGATGATCTCACGACAGTCGGTCTTCGCAGCCTTCGTGTCGATCAGCGGACCTTTGTTGAGATCGGATTCGTGCTCGCGGCCCAGAAGGGTGTTTTCCCACAGGGGCGAATCAAGCATCAGGCCCTCTCGATGGCGGTCGAAAGGAATGTAGGCCAGCCCCGCGTTGCGGCGATGATGAGTGCTCGAGCGCGACACGTTGTGGCCGCCTACTTCCACGACACCGGTGGACGGCAGCAGGCCGAGGATGGCAGTGCACAGTTCGAACTGGCCGTTGCCTTCCACGCCTGCGATGCCGACAATCTCACCCGAGTGAACTTGGAAGGTGGCCTCGTGCACGAGGTCTCGTTGGCCGGGGGCCTTCACCGTCAGGTTCTTGACGCTGAGCCGTACCTCACTGGAGATCTCGCTATCGCGACCCTCGGGCGACGGCAGCTGCGAACCGACCATCAGCTCGGCGAGCTGTCGACGGTCGGTGTCCTTCGGCAACACCGACGTGACCGTGGTGCCTTGGCGAATGACCGTGATCTCATCGGAGACCGCCAGTACTTCGTCGAGCTTGTGGGAGATGAAGATCACCGTCGCGCCGTCGTTGACGAGGTGGCGAAGTGTCACGAACAGTTCGTCGACCTCCTGGGGCACCAGCACGGCCGTGGGCTCATCCAGAATCAGAATGTTGGCGCCGCGATACAGCACCTTCAGGATCTCCACTCGCTGACGCTGACCAACGCCCAGATCGGAGACCCGTGAATCGACATTGACAGTGGTGCCGACCGCCTTGGCCAGTGCCTGTACCTTCTTGTGGGCCGCTTCGAAGTCGATGCGGACGCCCTTGGCGGGCTCAGCACCAAGGATGATGTTCTCCAGCACCGTGAGGTTGTCGGCCAGCATGAAGTGCTGGTGCACCATTCCAATGCCGGTGGCGATGGCGTCGCTGGGCGACTTGAACTGGTGGACCACGCCGTTGACGGTGATGGTGCCGGAGTCCGGCTGGTGCATGCCGTACAACGTCTTCATCAACGTCGACTTGCCAGCACCGTTCTCCCCGACGATGGCATGAATGGTGCCGCGCCGAACCTTCAGATCGATGTCGTAGTTAGCGATGACCCCGGGGAAGCGTTTGCCGATCCCGGTGAGTTCCACCGCCAAGCCGAGGGACGTGTCGTGTTCGGTGCCGTCGGTCATGTGTGCCCCATTGCTCGCATTGGTCCCGTTATACCAGTTTGTGTCGTTACAGCAGTCGGTGTCGTTACAGCAGTCGGTGTCGTTATAGCAGAGAGCCCGGGGCGCGAACCCCGGGCTCTCAGTTACTTCATTTCAACAGTCGTGATCAGGGCTTGGTGGGAACGACGATTTCGCCGCTCACGATCTTCGCCTTGAAATCGTCGAGCTGAGTCTTGAACTCGTCGAGGTAGCCGCCCGAGGTCGAGTAGCCAACGCCGTCGACGCTGAGGTCGAATACCTTGAAGCCACCGGCCAGATCGCCGTCCTGGACTGCCTTGGCGGTCTCGAACACGGCAACGTCAACCCGCTTGAGCATGGAGGTCAGGATGTGTGCCTGCTGCTCGGGAGTGGCGGTGAGGTACTGGTCGCTGTCCACGCCGATGGCCCACTTGCCAGCCTCGACGGCTGCGTCGATGGTGCCGTTACCGGAACCACCAGCGGCGGAGTAGATGACTTCGACGCCATCTGCGAACCAACCGAGGGCGATTTCCTTGGCCTTGTCGGGCGAGCCCCATGCAGCGTTGTCGCCAGCAGCACCGAGGTACTGCGACTTGACTTCGATGTCAGGATTGACAGCCTTGGCACCAGCGATGTAGCCGGCCTCGAACTCCTTGATGAGGTCGATTTCCTGGCCGCCGATGAAGCCGATCTTGTCGCAACCGCACTTGAGGGCAGCAGCGGCACCGACCAGGAACGAACCCTGGTTGGCAGCGAACGACAGCACCTTCACGTTGGGTGCGTCCTGATAACCGTCGACCCAGCCGTAGACCGTGCCGGGGTTGGCGGCCGCGACTTCGGCGAGGGCGTCACCGAAGGAGAAACCGACGACGATGACCGGGTTGTTGCCGGCTGCCGTCAATGCTTCGAGGTTGGGCTTGCGGTCGTCTTCAACAGTGGCTTCGATTTCCTGGACGGTTGCGCCCAGCTCTGCTGTGGCCTGGTCTGCACCACGGCCAGCAGCATCGTTAAATGTGCCATCGCCACGGCCACCGGTGTCGAATGCGACGCCCAGCTTCAAGTCGCTCGGGGCAACAGTCGCAGTCGTGTCAGCAGTGGTATCAGCAGTTGACTCGGCCGGTGCGACGGTGGTGTCGCTTGACGACGAATCGTCGCCACACGCGGCGGCAATCAGGCCGAAGGTGGCAATGAATGCCATCGCGGCTACGCGCTTGGTATTGCGCATTTTTCTCCCCCTTGGAGTGTTGTTTTTGTGGATGGAGTATCCGCTCCGAAGCCTAGCCGCGACGGAACGCCGCGCTTCATCCCTCACCGGCTCGTAACCTGGCTGTGATGTCGATGTCACAAGGGCACCGAGCCGCCCCGGCCAGCCGTGGGCGGGTGAGCCAGCGCACCTACCAGGTGCGCCGACTTGTCGTTGGCGCGTTCATTTTGGCGCTGGGCGTGGGTGCCTTCAGCGTCATCACCAGCGTATTCGGTGGCGACGACGGTGGGCAGGTTGCGGCGGTCGAGCCTGTCATCAACACCGTCGTGACTGACGGCAGTCCCACCACGCTGCCGCCGACTACCACTACCGAGCCGCCCGTGAAGGAAGTGGTTGCGCCATCGGCGGCCGACCCTGCCGAGCTGCTGATACTTGGCGACAGTGACGCAGGGACTTTTGGGCCGTACCTGAAGTCGTTGCTCGATGGCTATGGCATCGTGACAACAGAATTGGACTACAAGGTCTCCTCGGGCTTGGCGCGGCCGGACTTCTTCGACTGGCCTGCGCACATGCGCGAGGTGGTGCCGCAGGTCAACCCTGACATCGTCATCGCCACGTTCGGTGGCAACGACGCACAGGGTTTACGAAACCTTGACGAATCTTGGGCAGTCGAGCGCGAGCCATCCGCCGACGACACCGAGTGGCGCGAAGAGTACGGCCGTCGCGTCGGCGACGCGATGGACTATCTCAGCGACGGCAATCGCTCGCTGATCTGGGTGGGCATTCCCAACGATGACAACCCGGAGGTGACCGCCCGCTTGAAGGTGCAAGACGAGGTTGTGCGCGCCGAGGCGGCGAAGCGGCCGAAGGTGGTCTTCATCGACACGTGGAAACGCTTCAGTGGTATCAATGGTGGCTGGGCGGAGTTCCGGGTCGACCCACGCGACGGCCAAGGCAAAGACGTGCGCGCGGACGATGGGTTCCACCTCAACCAAAACGGCGCCGAGATCCTGGCCATCGACATCGCCGAGGCCGTCAAGACCGATCTCAGAGCCCGCGGCGCCGCCATCTAACGCGGCTGTTTACTGCTGGCGGCCGCGTTGTTGGATGGCGAGGCGACGGGCTTCGACCTTCTCGGCACTGAAGTTCTCGCGCTGCCAGCGGCCGGCGTTGGTGGCTTCGATCTGCCAGCCTGCCGCTTCGGCGGTGATCTCGCCGTAGGTGGCGCGCATCTGGCGCACACCCGGCTGGTCGTTGCCGATGATGTCGCGAGCCAGTTGGCGGGTGAACGGCAGCAGATCAGCGTGCGAGACGACGTGGTTGACGAGACCGAACTGCAGCGCCTCGTCCGCCAGCAGGAAGTTGCCGGTGAAGCTCATCTCGCGAGCGCGGCGCACGCCGATTGCCTGCGGTAGCAACACCGTCAGGCCCCAGCCCGGCATGACGCCGACCTGTGAGTGCGTGTCGCCGAACTTGGCGAACTCACTGGCGACGAGGAAATCGCAATTGAGTGCCAGCTCGAAGCCGCCGGTGATGGCGACACCGTTGACCGCGCCGATCAGTGGTTTGACCATCGCGGGGAACGGGCCACGCACGCCATCGCGATTCGGTCGACCGTCGGCACCCGTGGCGCCCAGGTTGCCGCCGGTGGAGCCGAGCTCCTTGAGATCGAGGCCGGCGCAGAATGCAGGGTCGCTGCCGGTGAGGATGACAACATCCACATCGTCGCTGGCACCTGCCTCGCGCAGGCGTTGCGGTAGCAGGCGCAACACTTCGCTGGACAGCGCGTTGCGTGCCTCGGGGCGGTTGAGGGTGATGGTGGCGATGCGTTCGCTCACCTCGTAGAGCACGACGTCGGACATGGCCGCGACGTTGCCACACGTCAGCGCAGATCGGCGAGCCGCACCAGCGTCGTCGCAATCCAGCCGCCGAGCACGCCGAGGTGATCGTCCAGCAGCGTGTTGGCGCCGTCGGCCAACGTGATCTCGGCCAGCTCGTACAAACCTTCGTACGTCACCTCGACCGCGTGCTCAGGAATCTCACGGGTCTCTTCCGCGAACGCGGTCTCGACGGTGACGCCCGCTCGCTCCAACCGGCCATCACCAATCAGCGGACTCATCTCCTCGGTTGCCCCGTAGAAGCGCTGCGCCTGCGGAGCATCCAGCAAGTTCTGCACGCGGAACACGATCTCAATCTCGATCGCCGGCTGCCGCTCGAGTACCTCATCCACATACCACTGGCGGTACGCCGTCTGGCTCCACGACGGCCAATCGAAGGTGATGTGGGCGACGACGTGCGGCGGCAGGCCCTCACCGGGCAGCCCGTAACTGGTCTCCCACGTGAGGTCGCCCAGCAGGATGTCCGACTGGAAGTGCTCCTCGAATGGCTGACGCTCAAGGAACGCGGCTTCGAACGCGTCGCGCAGCGCACTGATGGCATCGGTGAAGACGTGGTCGAGCATGCGACTGCGACGGTAGCGCGCGCTGTCGTGTACGTGGCGATGGACGTGGCGATGGACGTGGCGATGGTCGTGGTGATGAACGCGATGACGTGCGTGAGTACGGTTGCACCCATGTCGCTTGTACTTGTCGATGTGGCCGACGGTGTCGCCACGCTCACGCTCAACAACTCTGCCGAACGCAACACGCTGACTGCGCCGATGGTGGCCGAGATCATCGCCGCCATGGACGAGATCGAGTCCAACACAGCGGTTGGCGCGCTGGTGGTCACCGGTGTCGCGCCAGCGTTTTGCGCCGGTGCCAACCTGGGCAACCTGGCCGAGTCCACCAAGGAGAGCCTTGGCGGCATTTACGAAGGGTTCCTCCGTATCGCCCGTAGCCCGCTGCCCACGCTGGCCGCGGTCAATGGTGCGGCCGTCGGCGCGGGCATGAACCTCGCCCTCGGCTGCGATGTGCGGCTGGCCGCCCGCCGTGCCAAGTTCGACACCCGCTTCTTGCAGATTGGGATTCACCCCGGCGGCGGGCACACCTGGATGTTGCGCCGAATCGTCGGCCCGCAGGCCACGTTCGCCAGCGTCGTGTTCGGCGAAGTGATGGACGGTGCCGAGGCCGAGCGCGTCGGCCTCGTGCACCGATGCTATGACGACGATCAGCTGTTGGCCGCTGCCCATGAGATGGCGGCCCGCGCCGCCACTGCGCCGCGCGAATTGCTGATCGAAGTCAAGAACACCATCCAGGACATGGCCGATATCGACAACCACACCGAGGCGGTCGACCGTGAGCTGGTGCCGCAGGTGTGGAGTACACGCCAGCCCTGGTTCGCCGAGCGCATCGCTGCGCTACAAGCGAAGATCAGCTCTCGGAAGCCCTGACTACGGGTTCTTGAAAAAGCGCGCACAACTGTTACCAAAAGCCTCTACCTGGGCATCGTGCGTTGGTCTACCGTTCGCGATGACAGCACAGTACGTTCCGAACAACACGGAGGTACCCATGAGCCAACGCCATCGCAACCAAGAGGCGGCCCCGCCGCCGAAAATGGATGCACAGGCACACGCCCACAACGAGCGGCATCGCATCAACAGCGAATTGCATGCAGTTGCGGCCCAAGTGAGTGCGGGTTACGAGCCCGACGAGGTGCACGAACCGGGCAGAGCCTGGGTTCCGCCGCACCACCACGATGCCGAACGCGGCAAGAAGAGCGCGATGGCCAAGCCCATGCGCCACTGGAAGGTCAAGGACTGGAAGCGCCGCACCACGGTGCGCAGGGCGAAGGCGCAGCAGACGCGCCTCGCCGCCGAACAAGCCTGACCCGGGGCGCCCGGCGAGATCGACGGTGAACTGTTGGTCGCCTGTGCACTACAGCCAGGCGGCCGACAGTTCCTCTCGTCGCGCCGCCCATTCCTCGGCAGTGATGCCGTAACGAACGTGGTCTTCCCAGGTGCCGTTGATCTCCAGGAATCGCTGAGCGATTCCTTCGTCGCGTAACCCCAGCACTTCAACGACCCGTCGGCTATTGAGATTGCGCGGCACGATGCAAATCTCCAGGCGATGCAGGTGCAATTGCTCGAAGGAGTAGCGCAACAAGGTGGCCACCCCTTCGGCGATATAGCGCTGACCGGCCTTGTCGCGGTCGATCCAGTAGCCGATGGTGCCGCTCTGCTGGGCGCCGCGTACCACGCCATTGAGGTTGATCTCGCCGGCGAAGTCGGGTCCGACGAAGACACCGAAGCCGTATGCAATACCGACTTGGCGGTCGCGGTCGCGTGCGTTGCAGCGAGACGTGAAGGCGTCGCGGTCACGTGTGGGGTCCATCAGGTTTGCCGGCCGTAGCGGTTCCCATGGGGTGAGCCACTGTTCGTTGCGCTGGCGAACCTCGCTCCATTGCTGCCAGTCGCCAGCGGTGAGCGGGCGCAGCATGATGCGTCGCCCATAGAGGCGAACGGCGGCGCCCGAGGGCATCGAGGGATGGCCGTGACCGCGCAGGCTCACGCGGTCACTTCATCGCTGGTGATGCACAGCGTGCCGGCTTGGAGACCGCGAAGTGTTGCGACAAGCGCGCAGCAGACACCCAGGACGTGGTGCACTTCGGCCGTCGGCAACCCGGGGTTGCGGCAGCGGTCCTGCTCGGGCTCGGTTGCGAGCGTGCGAAACACTTCCTCGGTTGCGTCGCGAGACACGTCGACGGGCAGCCCCTGCGAATGGCCGACCTCAGTGTCCACCAGAGCCTGCAGACCTGGACCGCAGACCTCGATCGTGTCAGCGAAGGCGGAGCTGGGCACCTCGCGGGTGACGTCCTCGATGTGGTCCATGAAGAGGCCGATTGCGTTGGTCAGTTCCTCGGGCAACGGTGGGTTGCCGATGATTATCGCAGCAAGCGTGTCGGTGCCGACTGGAATGGTGTAGCTGGCGCCCGACTCGCGGTCGCGAAACACACATCGCTGCCGGCCGAGATCAATGTGCAAGGTCGTCATTCGGCGATTTCCTCGGCGAGTCGCAGGGCGACCCAGCGGCCAACCGGGTCGTCACCTCCGGCCAGCAGATAGGCGTAGTGTGCGTGCAGGCACTTGACGCCCTCGCGCGTACCGGCCACGCCGCCTGATGGGCGCGGCCCGGTGTGGTCTGCGGGAATGAATGCGTCGCGTTCGGCTGCATAACGAAGATGCACCGCAGCAATCTCGTCGGCGGGAACCTCAGCCTCTGCTGCACGCACGCCGCCGGCGGCCTCAAGGCGGCTGACGCGACGCAACGCGTCCTTGCCGGCCAACCAGTAGAGCGTCGGCATTGGCCGACCGTTGAACATCAGCGGATGGTTGCGCAGCACCACAGGTTCGCCGTCTGCGTCGCGGACGACGACCTCAAACATGCTTTCCGGCTCGCGCCCGAGAAGCTCGGCAACGCGCACGGCGTCGGGGGAGGCAGCACTGGCGGCCACGGTGGCCTGCGGACTACTTGGTCAAACGGCGCAGGATGAGCAGCAACAGAACCAGACCGCCAACGAAGGGCAGCGCCTTCTTGAGCATCGCCGTGTTGGCGACGTCGCTGAGCTCAATCGGCTCCGCTGCCGGGCCGTTGATTTTGCGGACGGTCGGTGCCGCCTTGGGAGCGTCGGCCTGGGCGGCGGTGGACTCGGTCGCGACCGTGGTTGGCGGTGCAGCCGGAGCGGCGGCGACCGACTCTGTGACCCGAGCTGCGCCGACAGGGGCGTCGCCCTGGGCGTCGAGCATGGTGTTGAGGTTGTGGGCGAAGTCGGTCATCAGCTTCTCGCTGGTGTCGCGGATGACGCCGAGACGGCCGAACTGCGCGACCTTGCCGGTGAGCTTGATGTCGGATGTCACCTTCACGCTGGTGACTTCCGACGACACCTCATGGAGACTGGCCGTGATCAGTGCTTCTGCGTTGCCCTTGCCGCCGGTGTCGCGACCCTCGCCCTTCAACACTGCGATGTGGTTGATGTCGTCGCGCGATACAAACTGGGCCTGTCCCTTGAACTGTGTCGAAATGGGGCCGAGCTTGAGCTTGACCACACCGCGGTACATGTCGCCCTCAATCTCCTGCAGCTCGGCACCCTTCATGCAGGGGGCGATGCGCTCGACGTCGGTGAGTACCGTCCAGGTTTGCTCGATGGAGCGGTGGACAGTGAACTCGTTCATCAGTGGTTCCATCGGGCGAGGTCCTCCAGCGTGTCGATATCGGCTACCGATCCTACGCAGGCCACCGGGTAGACCCACTCCGGATGGGCGCGGATCAGTTCGCGGGCGCCCGAGTCACCTGCGACCGGCAGCAGCGGCCATACCTCTTGGCGGAGCCGCACAGGGTTGGGGCCAGGTACGCCGTCGTAGGTGGCAATCACAATGCGGGCGTGGGTGGGTGCCTCTGCAACCGCACGCCACGCCTCGGCAGTGACGAACGGTTGGTCGGCGAGGCCGATAGTGACGGCATCCGCGCCCAGCTCGCGTGCCGCCTGCACCGCGACCCGCACGGAGCTGGCCTGACCACTTGCCCACTCATCGTTGTGGCGGATGACGGCGTGAGCAGGCCAGGGGAGCTCGGCCATCCCCGTGACGACAACTACGTGATCGAAGCCAGCGGCCTGCACCTGGTGCAACGCCCACTCCCACACGGGGCGGCCGTGTAACGACGCCAGCAGCTTGTGGTCATTGCCCTCGAATCGCGAGCCGGCACCGGCGGCGAGCAGTGCGGCGACGCGAGGCATGGTGCGAGCCTACGCATCAGCGTGAGATGACGAGAACGTGAGCAAATGACCACTCTGCAGCAAATTCGACATGACGAATTCATGACGAAAAGTTTTCAAACATGTTGATTGTTGCAATTCGATGTCGCTATCGTGTCGACTCGTTACAACAGCTGGGTGGCATTCGTTCGTCATCGGCTGGCGGAACATGACGCGTGTGGCGCTCTCGTTTGGCGCCGTCGCCGTGAAAGAGGGGCGGACAGATCCTCGTTCACGACCGAACGACACTCACTCCTGTGAGTGCGACCACGAGAGAGGACCGTCATCCACATGACGATTCGTCACAAAATGCACGCAACAGTTCTTTCAGTAGCGCTCGCCCTCGGGTGCGCTGCGCTGCCCGACACCGTCTCGGCCGCTCCCGTCGCCACGTCGGCCCCTTCGTTCGACGTTGGCACTGATGCGCTGGCCGGATACGCCAACTCGGCGCTTGTCCAGTGGACCACGTACTCACAGACGGGCAACCCGAAGGCGCTCGCCGCATTTGACGAGACCCGCAACGCCATTGCCGCCGAAGTTGCCAACCGTTTGGGCCTCGACCCCGTGGCGATGCAGACCGCATGGAGCAAAGCGGACCTTGAGCACCAAACCGCCGTGATGGCGGCGTTCACGCAGCTCGGCGTTCGCTACAAGCGCTTCACCGCTGAACCCGGCGTCGGCTTCGACTGCTCGGGCCTCACTTCGTGGGCCTGGGGTCAGGCTGGAGTGTCGATTGCTCGGCAGAGCCGCTCGCA
>JAYVVY010000069.1:0-3903 GCA_043786575.1 Ilumatobacteraceae bacterium | reverse complement strand
TGTTGGACTTCGCTAACCGGGCGGCAATGCGCGACGACCGGGTGCACCCAACGTCGCGGGCGATCGCTCGCCTCCACGTGGCGGAAGAGGCTCGTCACGTCAGCTTTGCCAAGTCGTACCTGACCGAGATCTGGCCAACGCTCGACGCGGCCGAGCAGACCACCGTTCGCGATGTTGCACCGGTACTGGTTGCCGAGATCACCTCGCTGAGCCTCAACCCGGAAGTCTTCGAACACCTTGGCATCGCCGATGGCGAAGCCGTTGCGAAGGCCAACCCGAACCACAAGGCGAACGTGATCGCTGGCCTCTCCAAGCTGACCAGCTTTCTCGCCGAGCTCGGCGCGATTGACGCGCCCGAAACGTGGGCGGACTTCGGACTGATCAGCCGCCGGTAATCGCGGCGCCGGCACCTATGTCGGCTGCATCGGCCGCCGAACGGCCGGCGTGCCAACCAGCGCTATTGAGACTGCGGCTTTTCATCAGGGTGGTGTTGGGAAACGCCTCCGTGTACGCAGCTTCAACTGCCGCTTCGCGGCTTGCGAGGACCGGCAACAGCGAGTCTCCGTACTCGGCTGCGGCTTGCGCGGCCACATGATTGCGAGCGGCCTCCAACCGCTCGGCGATGCGATGTGCAAAGGCGATCAGAAACGCCCGCCGAAAGGATGGCGTACTGAGCTGTCGATTGGCGGCGGTAGCGGCCGCCGAGGCACGCGTCGCCTGCACGAGAAGCGAAGTGAACAGCAGGTCGGTGAGCTGCAGGTCGACGGGGAACCCGAGCACCGTGCACAGTCCTGCATGAGGGATCCAGATACTGCGCACACCATTGACATCGGCGATGGCGGATAGAAAGCCGGCTTTCTCCTCGGCGTACGGATTGTCGATGTGCACGCGCCGAGACTCGACACCGGCGGCGCTGCGACTGCCCGCTGCGGCCGACGCGACCACTGCTGCGTCGATCGAGTGGCGAGTCATCATCTCCTGCGCCTTGGTGGTGAACGCCTCCGCCTCGGCGTCGAAGGTGGTGGCCTCCGCCTTGGCCAACAGAGCTCTGATCAGTTTCAGCGCCTTGGCATCGATTCCCTCGGTGGACCGCGGAGTTGGCATGACGCCGCGGTTGGTGGCGCCCCACTGTGCGGGTGGGGTGATCACAATTGGTAGGCGCGGCAAGAGGCGCAGCTGAGCGAGAACCTGCACGGCGACGCTCAATGCTTCCTCGGGATGCTGGCGCTCGGTGCGCGCCCACCCTGCAATCAGGTCGCCGCGGCCACCGATGACTGTGGCACGGTCGCCATCAACGACGCCCAGATCCTGCAGCTGACCGAGCCACAGGTGGGGAGCGCGAGTAAGTGCGTCGAAACGACGGGCGTGTTCGGCGATGAAGGAGACCGCGAGCCGGCCAGCGCGCAGCGTCCACTCGCGCTTGACGACGTGCACGAGATCGGCGGGCTGCCAGCCGCTGTCGAGCGCGGACTCGGTGAGTTGGCGCAACATCTGTGCGACGCGGGTGCTGGGCCGATAGAGCGGGTCGGTGTCGCCCTCCAGCTTGTGCAGCATGGCCATCGCACGAGCGAACAGCGGCTTGTTGAGGCCCGGCCCGAAGGCGGCCAGGCAGGTGACGCCCAATACCTCGTCCAGTGTGTGTTCGGCGCCATCGGTGCCGGCTCGCGGGCCGGTCCGGTGCTGTCGGGAGGCTTCCTCGCGCTGTTTCCGCGCTCTACGTTGTTGGCTGTTGCGACCCATCGGGGGAGTGTGGCAGAGGGGTGCGCGAGGGTTCGGGCGGCCGTGCTGCCGGGCGGGTCAGCCGGTGTAGTACCGGTCAGCGACGGTGAGTGCATCGTCGAGAATGGCGAGGCCTTCCTCGATCTGCTCGACGCTGGTGTTGCACGGCGGCGTGACCTGCAGGCGATTGAAGTGAATGAACGGCCACAACCCCTGCGCCTTACACGCAGCGGCCAGTTCGACCATCGGCGTGGCGTCTGCGCCGGCTGCGTTGTACGGCACGAGCGCCTCACGAGTGGCGCGATCCTTGACGAGATCCAGCGCCCAGAACACACCAAGCCCGCGCACCTCACCCACGCTGGGATGGTTGGCCTGCAACTTCTCCAGCCCCGGGCCGAGAACGTCGTTGCCCAGCATGCGGGCGTGCTCGATGATGCCCTCTTCCTTGAAGATGTTGATGCTGGCCACTACCGAGGCGCACGCCAGCGGGTGGCCCGAATAGGTCAGGCCGCCGGGGTAGGCCTTGGTGCGGAAACTGTCGGACACCTTGCGGCTGATGACGACACCCCCGACGGGGATGTAGCCGGAGTTGGAACCTTTGGCGAAGCACACCAGGTCGGGCTGCACGCCCCACTTTTGGAAGGCAAACCACTCGCCGCAGCGGCCGAAGCCGGCCATGACCTCGTCGCAGATCATCATGATGCCGTGACGGTCGCAGCGCTCGCGGATCCCAGCCAGGTAGCCGTCCGGTGGGACGAGAATGCCGTTGGTGCCGACCACGGTCTCGATGATGATGGCTGCGACGGTGTGCCCGCCCTCGACCATGAGTACGTCGTCAAGATGCTGCAGTGCCCGCTCGCACTCCTGCGCCTCGCTGGTGCTGTGGAAGGCACTGCGGTAGGCGTAGGGACCCCAGAACTTGACGACGCCAGCCATGCCGGGCTCGCTCGGCCAGCGCCGCGGGTCGCCGGTGAGCGTGATGGCGCCGTTGGTGGCGCCGTGATAGCTGCGGTAGTGGCTGAGCACCTTGTGGCGGCCGGTATGTAGGCGCGCCATGCGAACGGCGTTCTCGGTGGCTTCGGCGCCGCCGTTGGTGAAGAACACCATGTCAAGGTCACTGTCGGGCATGTTGATGGCGGCGGCCTCGGTGATCAGGCGGGCGGCCTCGCTGCGGGCGTCGTTGGCGTGGAACGGCGCGACGGTGCAGAGCTTGCCGGCGTACGCCTGAATCGCGGCGACCATCTTGGGGTGCTGGTGGCCGATGTTGACGTTGACCAACTGGCTGGAGAAGTCGAGGTAGCGGGTGCCGTCCTGCGTCCAGAACTCGCTGGCTGAAGCCCGGGCGACGACGGTGGGGTTCAGTGCATCCTGTGCGCTCCACGAGTGAAAAACGTGCTTGCGGTCGTTGGCGAAGGCATCTTCGGGATGGGTGTCGAGCGCGCTCATAGGTGCATGGTAGTTGTCACACGCGGTGGCGTACAGAGCGGTCATTGTTCCCGCACAAAGATCATCGGTAGTGTGCTCACCCATGGCAGTCGTAGTTGGAATCGATGTTGGCGGAACGAAGACCAACGCCACGGTCCTACGCGACGACGGCGAGTTCCTGATCAACCGTATGGTCGAGCTGCCCAGCAAGGTGACCGACGGTCCGGCGGCGGCTATTGAGGCAATCGTTGCCGTCTTTGCGGCTGTCCTTCACGAGGCGGGGGGCGATGCCGACACAGTGCTCGCCGTCGGCCTCGACACACCCGGGCCGGCGACCGCCGGCGGTGTCATCTCTCGGCGGGGTTCCACCAACTTTGCACAGCAGGAGTGGTGGGGATTCGACGTGTGCGCTGCGGTCGAAGATTCGCTGCGGCTTCCTGTGATTTACAACAACGACGGCAATGCCGCCGCGCTGTACGCGCACCAGCAGCATTACGGGCCGCTCTCAATACAGCGTTCGTCTGTCGCCGCGATTGTGGGCACGGGTCTTGGTGGTGGCGTGGTTGAGATGGGTGCAATCGTGCGCGGCGCCACCGGCATGGCTGGCGAGCTGGGGCATGTGCACATTCCGATGCACGGCCTCCTGGTCGAGGGCCAGCCGTTGCCGCACTGCAACTGCGGTTTCGATGGCGACCTGGAGAGCATCGCCTCGCTCAGTGGCATCCAGAACAACCTGTTGCCGTTCTGGCTGACGCAGTA
>JAYVVY010000068.1:0-3804 GCA_043786575.1 Ilumatobacteraceae bacterium | reverse complement strand
TCGGCCAGCGAAACTGAGGTAGTGATCAGCACCACTGCACTGTCGCTGCCATGCTCGGCTTCGTTCAGCAGGTCGGCTGCAGCCAACCGCGGGTCTGCGCTGTCGTCGGCAATGACCATGCTCTCGGTGGGGCCGAGGATCATCATCGTCGCCACGCCATAGCGCTGCATCTCCACCTGGGCACACGCCACCGGTGGGCTGCCGGGGCCGACGATCTTGCGCACCTGCGGAATCGTCTCGGTGCCAAAGCCCAGTGCGGCGACGCCAGCTGGGCCGTTGACACGGAAGACTTCGGTGATGCCCAGCTTGCGGCACACCACCAATACTGCAGGGTCGATGCGGCCACTGCCGTCGGGCATCGGCGGAACCACGAGTGCGAGGGTGGGTACACCGGCGACCGTGGCGGGCACGGCGAGTTGGTAGGCGACGCTGGGGTAACTGGCCTTGCCGCTGGGAACGAACAGGCCTGCGCTGGTGATGGGCGTGACCTTCTCGCCGACGGTCAGACCCGGTTCGCTCTCGAAGCTCCAGTCCGCCGCGCGTGCCATCAGCTGTTCGTTGAAGGCACGCAGGTGCGCGATGGCGTCGTCAATCGCAGCATCGACTTCGGGGCTGACAGTTGCGTCGGCCAACTCGTCCTGCGTGGCCTTCAGCTGGTGGGGCTCTAGCGTCACCCTGTCGAAGTCGCGTAGCGCTCGGCACACGGCTTCGTCGCCGTTGGCGCGCACATCATCGATGATGCGCCCGATGGCCACCTTCAACTCGGCGTCGAAAATGGCGGTCAGACCGCGGTCGCAGAGGGCCGTTCGCTCGGCCTCGCTCATACGCGCCCAGGTCATCCGTCGCATCACCGGCATGGCCGATGACGCTACCGGCCGCTATGGCTCTACTGGGAAGGCCGCTTGTGGAACCAGGGCTCGGCTTGCTCCAGCTGAGCGGCAAGCTGGAGCAACATCAGGTCGTCGCCAGCCTTGGCCATGAAGTGTGTGCCGACCGGCAGGCCAGCCTCGTTCCACCACAGTGGCATTGACATGGCGGGCTGACCGGTGCCGTTGGCCAGCGCGGTGAACGGCGAGTACGGCAGCACGAAGTTCAGCCGATAGTCGAGGAAGTCCGTCCAGCCGTCTGCACGATCGCTGGCCATGCGACCTATCTCTGCCGGCGGCTCACCGAGGGTCGCCGTCAGTAGCACGTCGTAATCAGTCAGCCAATACGCCATCTGCCGGCCAACCGCGTGAACAGCATCGATCGCGGCGATGTAATCGGCGCCCGACAACGTCTCGCCCAGTTCGCACGCCATCCGAGTGACGCCCTCGATGTCGCCGTCTGCGAGCGGACGACCAAGCGTTGCCAGGCGCGACTGCACCGTGAGCTGTGTGCCACAAGCGACGATGTTGGCCCACGCGTGTGCGAAGCGGTGGATGTCGAGCGTCGGTTCGGCCGGTACGAGGTGATGGCCGAGTGCCTCGCAGAGCGTGGCGGTGTGCTGCACCGCCGCGACGCAGTCCCGATGGATCTCGTCGCCGGTGAACGAGCGGGTGCTCACCGCTATTCGTAGAGGGCGAGGCGCGCGCGTCATTGCATCCATGAACGTGCCGGCCAACGCGGGCGCGTAGTACGGCGCACCGACATCGGGGCCGGCGGTCGCATCCAACAGCGCGGCGGTGTCGCGCACGGAGCGGGTGAGGTAACCCTCGATCGCCATTCCCGCCCAACCCTCACCCGCAGCGGGGCCGTCGGGCAGCAACGCGCGAGTGGGCTTCACGCCGAACAACCCACAGGACGATGCAGGGATGCGCACCGAGCCGCCCCCGTCGCTGCCGTGCGCCATCGGCACGACGCCTGCCGCGACCGCGGCCGCGGAGCCACCGCTCGAACCACCAGCTACATGGTCCCGATTCCACGGGTTGCGCGTGGGCCTGCCATAGACCTTCGCCTCCGTGGTTGCACCGATGCCGAACTCGGGACTGGTTGAGCGTGCAAACGTGCCCAGCCCAGTCGCCCGCAGACGAACGAAGAGCTCGCTGTCGTAGGTGTAGCGATACCCGTCGTAGAGCAGCGAGCCCATCGATGTCGGGAAGTCGATGGCCTCGCCACCGAGGTCCTTCAGCAGAAACGGCACACCTGTGAACGGCCCTTCGGGAAGGCCCGCAGCAATCGCCGCACGCGCGACGGGTTCCCGCACATGGACAACCGCAGCGATGGCCTCGTCGGTCGCGGCGACGGCTGCGAGCGCTGCGTCCAACAGTTCGTCGGGGGTGACCTCGCGGGCCCGGACCAGCGCCCCCAGCCCCAACCCGTCGAACCCCACGTACTCCTCAAACCGCATGCTCCGAGCGTACGTGTCATGCCCCTGGCCACTTCACTTGGTTGTCAGAGGCATGACAGGTTCGCAAGAAACGGGGGCTGGTGAGCGCGAGCGGTAGGCTCTCGACACGTTCCCTTCACTCGCAGGAGCGTTTCGCCATGCCCGTCACAGTTGTCGTTGGTGCCCAATGGGGCGACGAAGGCAAGGCCAAGGTCATCGACCTATTGGCCGCCGAACACACCCACGTCGTTCGCTATCAGGGTGGCCACAACGCCGGGCACACGGTGGTCGTCGGCACGGAGCGTTACGCGCTGCAACTGATCCCCAGTGGCGTGCTGTATCCGCACATCATTCCGGTGATCGGCAACGGCGTGGTGGTCGATCTGCCGACGCTGTTCAAGGAGATCGACACGCTGCAAAGCCGCGACATCGACTGCTCGAAGCTGAAGGTCAGCAGCCAGTGCCACCTCATCTTTCCGTGGCATCAGTCGCTGGACGCGCTGTACGAGCAGGGCCGCGGCGACGACCGCATCGGCACCACGCTGAAGGGCATCGGCCCCGCCTACGCCGACAAGGCACGTCGCATCGGTATCCGCGCCGGCGAAGTGATGAACCCGACTGCGTTCGCGAACTCGGTGAAGGTGCAGACCGTTGCCCACAACAGCGAGATCACAGCGTTGGGCGGCGAGCCGCTTGACGTGGAAGCGATCGTGGCGCAGTTCGGGGAATTGGGCGCCCGACTGGCGCCGTATGTGTGCGACACGGTGGAGATGCTGCACGAATCGCTGGACCGTGACGATGCACTGCTCCTCGAGGGCGCTCAAGCGACGTTCCTCGACCTCGACCACGGCACGTACCCGTTCGTCACTTCGTCGAACCCGACCGCCGGCGGCGCATGCGTGGGTACCGGTATCGGGCCGCGCTACCTCGACCGCATCGTCGGTATCACCAAGGCGTATTGCACCCGCGTTGGCAGCGGACCCTTCCCCACCGAACTGCTCGACGAGTTGGGCGACAAGCTGGTGGATATCGGCCGCGAGTTCGGCACCGTCACTGGCCGCCGCCGCCGCTGCGGTTGGCTGGACCTGGTGATGCTGCGCAAGGCCGTTCGCATCAACAGCTTCACCGAGCTGGCGCTGACCAAGCTGGACGTTCTCGACACGTTCGATGAAATCAAGGTCTGCACCGAGTACGACGCCGATGGCCAGCCGATCTACGCCGTGCTGCCTGGGTGGCTGACGGACATCAGCGCGGTCAACACACTGGAGGGTTTGCCCGACAAGGCGAAGGCGTTGGTGGACTTGGTGGAGAAGGAAGTCGGTGTGCCGATTCGCATTGTGGGCACCGGCGCCGAGCGCCACAGCTACGTGGTCTGGCAATGATCCCTCGCTATTCGATGCCAGAAATGGCCGACGTTTTCAGCGACGTTGCGCGCTTCGACCGCTACCTCGAGATCGAGCTGTTGGCCACCGAGGCACATATCGCGCTGGGTGTAG
>JAYVVY010000067.1:0-8588 GCA_043786575.1 Ilumatobacteraceae bacterium | reverse complement strand
TGCCCAGTAGTGGTGATGGAACTTCTTTCGATCTCCGGGCTCACTCTTCGCCGGGCGATGTTCGCCGTGCTGCTGAACGCCGGCCGCCCGATAACCGTTGGTGAGGTCGTCGAGACGCTCCACGCCGAGGGCGTGACGACCCACTCGTGGACCGGCAAGCCGACCCACAGGGTGGTTGCCGACATGCTGGCGTATCCAGCGGCGCTGCCGCCAGTGGCGCGAGCGGCTGAGCGTCTTTGACGAACTGCCCGACTAGCCGAGGGCGGCGATGGCGTTGGCCACCGCGAGTATCCGCTGGGCGTTGGCGACGTGGAGATTTTCGATCATGCGACCGTTATAGGTCACCACGCCCTTGCCCTCCGCAATGGCTTCATCGAAGGCGGCGATCAGGCCGCAGGCGTTCTCGATGTCGGCGTCGGAAGGCGCCCATACGTCGTTGCAGATGTCGACCTGGCCGGGGTGGATCAGCGTTTTGCCGTCGAAGCCCATCTCGAATCCCTGCTCGCACTCCACGCGGAACGCGTCGAGGTCCTTCACGTCGTTGAACACGCCATCAAGGATCACCTTGTCCGCCTCACGCGCGGCCAGCAGCGCAGTGGCCAGGTGCGGCACCAACGGATGTCGGCCCGCGGCGCCGAGCACCGAACGAATCTCGCGAGCGAGATCGTTGGTGCCCATGACCAGCACTGCCACCTGCGGGTGACGGGCGATCAGGCGACAGTCGAGGATTGCCGACGGCGTCTCGATCATCGCCCAGATCGGCAGCGACGTGTGTGTCGCGATTCGTTCCACTTCTGCCAGCGAACCAACCTTCGGAATCACAACTGCTGACGCACCCGACTCATTCGCAGCCGCCAAGTCGGCGAGACCCCACGGCGTGTCCAGGCCGTTGCAACGGATCGTCAACTCACGCGAGCCGTACTCGCCTGACGAAGCCGCAGTAACGGCGTTCGCACGGGCCGCCTCCTTCGCATCGGGCGCAACCGCATCCTCGAGGTCGAAGATGATTGCATCCGCCGCGATCGTCTTCGCCTTCTCCAACGCACGCTCGTTGGCGGCAGGCATGTACAAGACGGAACGACGCGGGCGCACGTCGTTGCTAGTGACGTCGCTCATGACGTGAACCCGTACGAGGCAGCGAGCTGCGGGTCGCGGGCGGCCAACTCGTGAGCCAACTGCACTACAACCTTGCACTGCTTCACCGAAGCATCGTCCTCCATCTTGCCGTCGAGCATGATGGCGCCGGTGCCGTCGCCCATTGCGTCGATCACGCGCTGCGCCTGCAGCACGTCGGCCGGTCGCGGGCTGAACACACGCTTGGCAATCTCGATCTGCACTGGGTGCAGGCTCCAGGCACCCACGCAACCAAGCAGGTACGCATTGCGGAACTGGTCTTCGCAGGCAACCGTGTCTTTGATATCGCCGAACGGGCCGTAGAACGGCAGCAGGCCGTACATCGCACAGGCATCCACCATGCGCGAGATCGTGTAGTGCCACAGGTCCTGCTGGTAGGTCGTCCGCACCGCCGCGTACTCCGGGCCGCCAGCGCCCATCGGCGGGTCAGCGCGCACCACGTAGTCGGGGTGGCCGCCACCAACGCGTGTGGTCTTCATTCGCCGGTTGGCAGCCAGGTCGGCCGGGCCCAGGCATAGCCCCTGCATGCGCGGCGACGCGCCGCAGATGGCCTCCACATTGGCAACCCCACGCGCAGTCTCGAGGATCGCGTGAATGAGCAGCGGCTTCTTCAAACCGGCCCGCGCCTCCAACTGTGCCAGCAGCCGATCGACGTAGTGGATGTCCTCGGGCCCCTCCACCTTCGGCACCATGATCACGTCCAGCTTGTCGCCGATCTCGCCGACCAGCGTGGTGAGGTCGTCGAGCGCCCACGGCGAATCGAGGCTGTTGATTCGGGTCCAGAACTGAGTGCTGCCGAAGTCGACCGTCTTGCCGACCTTCACCAACCCAGCGCGAGCGGCTTCCTTGTCCGCCATCGGGATGGCGTCTTCCAGGTTGCCCAACAGGATGTCGACCGTGGGAACGATCTCGGGCAGCTTCGCCACCACCTTCTCGTTCTGCGGCGGGAAGAAGTGGACAACACGGCTGGGCCGGAAGGGAATCTCGCGCACGGGCTCTGGGGCACCGGCGGCGAGCGGCTTGAAGAAGTCACGAGGGCTACGCACACCGGAAGGTTATGTTCACACGGTGCCTGTAGGGAACTTTGACGCAATCCTGTTCGATGCCGGCGGCATCTTTCTGCTGCCGGACCCCACGGTGCTGGGCCCGTTGCTGGCCTACCACGGGGGAGATCCGTCCATCGGCGCTCACTGTCGCGCGCACTACGCGGGCATGGCCGCCAAGAGCGCCGCAGGCTCCGGCGAGCGCGACTGGCACGACTACAACGTTGCCTATGTGCGCGCCGTCGGGGTCGACGAGCACGAGGTCGAGCTGGCTGCGAATGTGTTGGAACACACTCGCAACGCTCACACGTGGCGGTGGCCGATTCCCGAGAGCGTCGAGGCGATCCAAGCCCTGCACGCCCTGGGTGTGCCGATGGGCGTGGTCAGCAACGCCAGCGGTCAGATCGCGCAAGTGCTGGCCCGCAGCGGCGTGTGCCAGGAGGGCGATGGGCCGTACACGCCCATGCGAGTCATCATCGACAGTCATGTCGTTGGCGTTGCCAAGCCCGACCCGCACATCTTCGACTTTGCGCTGCCGCACTTCGAAGGCATCGATTTGAGCCGCATTGCGTACGTCGGCGACTCGGTGACGATGGATGTGGGCGGTGCCCGCGCCGCCGGTCTGCACCCCATCCTGCTCGACCCGTTCGACGACCACCCGGGCGCCGACTTCCAGCGGCTGACCTCCTTAATGGAGTTGGTGTGAGCGCAGATGCCGTGAGCCCGCGCTGGACTCACTGGCGCGAGACAGTCGACCTCGAGGAATACCACGCACGTTTCGCGCGGATGGAAGCAGCCGGCCAGGCCAGCCACGGCGAAGCGGACATGATCGAGGGCTACCACCCAACCTCCGTGCTCGACGCCGGGTGTGGAATGGGCCGGGTGGCAATCGAGCTCCACCACAGGGGCATCGAAGTCGTGGGCGCGGACCTCGATGACGACCTACTGGCCTACGCCCGCTCCGACATGCCCGAGATCGAGTGGCACCACGTCGACCTCGCGACGATGACGTTGGGTCGAACATTCGAAGTCGTCGCAATGCCCGGCAACGTGATGATCTTCTGTCGGCCAGCGGACCGAGGCCCGATCGTGGCCAATGTGGCACACCATCTGAGCGAGCGAGGCCTACTGATTGCAGGCTTCTCGCTCGATTGGGCCACAGGTGCGCTCACACTGGCCGAGTACGACGACTACTGCGCCAAAGCCGAATTAGCCCTGGTAGAGCGATATGCAACCTGGGAGCGCGGCCCGTACGAAGGCGGCAAGTATGCAGTTTCGGTGCATCGATCTAGTCGGTAGACACTCTGCATACCGTGTTGCTATGGTTGTTGCATGCCCACACAACTTGCAATCCGTCTCCCAGACGAGACGTTGGAAGGTCTTGACTGGCTCGTCGTTCGCTGCCAGTTCTCAAACCGCACCGAAGCAATGCGAACAGCGATCGAAGCCATGATCAAGATCGAACGCTCCCGCCAGATCGACGAGCAATACATCGAGGCGTACACACGCATGCCCCAAACCGACGAGGAGCTAGCCGACCTCGCTTGGCAGAGCTCGCCCGACCTCGACGACGATGAGGATTGGTCAGCATGGCTGTGATCCAGCAAGGCGAGATCTGGTGGGCCGAGCAACCCGACGAGAAGGCTCGTCCCTATCTGATCATCACGCGAGAACGGGCGATCGCCGCAATGCAGTCTGTGTCGGTAGCACCAGTCACTGGCCGCGTGCGAGGTCTTGAGAGTGAACTCGCGCTCGGTCGAGCTGATGGGGTGCCGCGCGATTGCGTAGCGGCCTTCGACAGTGTCAGGTCGATCAGCAAGTCACTGTTCACAAAGCGTGCCGGTGTGCTGGCGCCTGGTAGGTGGCACGAGGTCTGCGGCGCCATGAGGGCGGCCATTGACTGCTAGACCACTGGGATGGGCTTTGACGTGGAAGTGGTGGTGACGCTCAAGGCGCCGCCGACGGATGTGCTGATGAAGGAACTGGACCATCACTTCGAGGTGGCCGCGCACCAGCACGGAACCAACACGGTGGAACTGATCGAGCACGTGGCGGTCGCGAGCGAGGCCGATGCGATCTCGTTCGTGAAGAGCCTGGTGCTCGACGCCATACCTGCGAACGCCGTGATCACCAGCATCGTCGCCATCCCCGGCTGACGTGCTGAGGGACTAGGCCTTGGCGTTGTCGACCATGCGGCGGGCGATGACCTTCAGGCACAGCGTCTCGTCAGCGCCTTCGAAGATGCTGAGTACGCGCGCATCGACGAACAGTCGCGACACGGTGTACTCCTCGGCGTAGCCCATGCCACCGTGGATCTGCAGCGCCTCGCGGGTGACCCATTCGGCGGCCTTGCACACGTAGGCCTTGACCATCGCGGCTTCCATCGCGCCCGAGCCGTCGCCCTTGGCCATCATGTTGGCCACGCTGTAGGAGAACTGGCGGCCGGCCTGGATGAGCATGGCCATGCGGCCCAGTTTCACTTGGGTCAGCTGGTACTCGACGATGGACGAGCCGAAGACTGTGCGGTTCTGTGCGTAGTCCAGCGCAGCCTCGTAGGCGGCCTGCATCACGCCAACAGCACGCGCTGCGGTCTGTAGCCGGCCGTTCTCGAAGCCGGCCATCTGCATGAAGAAGCCCTTGCCGAGGCCGCCCTCCTCGCCGATGAGGTTGGTCGCCGGCACCCACCAGTCCTCGAGGGCAATTTCGTAACTGTGCATGCCGCGATAGCCAATGGTGTCGATGGCTCGCCCTTCCATCTTGCCGATGGACCCACCGGGCAGCGCGTCTTGCGTGAACTGGAAGCCGTGCCCCTCGCCGCGGGGCTTGGGCACGATGAACAGGCTGAGCCCGCGGTAGGTCTTCGCCGGGTCCGGGTCGCTGCGCGCCAGCAGGGCCAGCACATCGGCGCGGGCGCCGAAGGTGCACCAGGTCTTGACGCCGTTGATCACGTAGCCGGGCACGCCGTCGGCGCCCTCTGCGGGGCGGGCGGTGACCTTGATGCCGGCAACATCGCTGCCGTAGTCGGGCTCGGTGACCGCGACCGCGGGCATCACTTCGGCGACAGCCAGCTTCGGCAACCACTCTTGCTTCTGCGCTTCGGTGCCGCCCTTGACGAGGGCGCGAGTGAGGATCTCGGGACGGGTGATGAGCGAGCCACCGATGCCGAGCGATATGCGGCTGAGCTCTTCGGTGGCCACGACCATGCCCATGTACTCACTGTCGCCGCCTTCACTGAAACCGCCATATTCAGCGGGCACACTGAGCCCGAAGGCCCCCATTTCAGCGAGGCCGGCAATGATCTCCTCAGGCACATCTGCGTTGTGACGGTGGACGTGCTCGGCATGCGGCTTGATGACCTTTTCGGCGAAGCTGCGGAACGCGTCGGCCACCATCTCCATCTCACCATCGAGGTGCAACGGCCCCGGCTGCTGAGCGAGTGAGGCGACAAACTCGGGCGTGCGGAACTTCTCGAGAAACGGATGTGCGTCGCGCATCGGCGCAATATCAAGGCCCCACATCGCTTCCCGGCCGGCGATGCGGGTGATCAGGTCGTGCACAATGTCGGCGGTGAAGGCGCAGGTGATAGCGGCTTCCTGCGAGCCTTTGGCGCCGTAGTCCAGCAGAGCCCGTGCGGTTTCCACCTGGGCGGCCGAGTGAGCGAGGTCGTAGGCCAAAACTTGTTGAACATCGGGCCCGCCGTTGGCGGCAAGGTGGCGAACACCCTTTCCTACGACGCCGCTCGCGATCTCGATGACATCAGCGGCAGCAACAAGGTCGGGCGCAGCAAGATCGGTACTCATCTGACGAACGTTACCGAACGGTAGGTGCGCGAGACCTAACGGTGATCGGGCGAATAGTGCGCTGCCGGAGGGTGAACGGCAGGAATCGGCCGCCAGATGGCGCGCCGCTGTGTGTCAGGCTGACGAAATGTCCGACAACACCCTGTCAGTCACCACGACCCGGCTCTGTGTCTATTGCGGCTCGAACGCGGGCACGTCGCCGGCGTTTGCGGTAGCTGCGGCCCGGCTGGGCACGGCGATGGCGAACCGTGGCATTGGGTTGGTGTTCGGTGGTGGCAGGGTGGGCCTGATGGGCATCACGGCCGACGCTGCGATGCAGGCCGGCGGTGAGGTGATCGGCGTGATCACCGAGCGTTTGGTTGGTGCCGAGGTGGCGCACCGCGAGCTGACCCGCCTGGAAGTGGTGCCGACAATGCACGACCGCAAGGCTCGGCTGAGCGAGCTAGCCGACGGTTTCGTGGTCATGCCTGGCGGTTTCGGTACCGTCGACGAGTTCGCCGAAATGCTGACGTGGAACCAGCTGGGAATTCTCGCCAAGCCGGTGGTGCTGCTCGACGTCGACGGCTTCTGGGAGCCAATGCTGGCGTGGATGGACAAGGCAGTCGAGTTCGGCTTTGTGCGCCCGGCGCATCGCATGCTCGCGCAACGTGCACTGTCAGTAGACGAAGCAATCGCAATGGCGACAGCACCCGTTCCCGATACTCCCCACAAGTGGCTCGACCGCGACTCGACGCCTGCTAGGGGAGTACCCGCAACGCCGTGAGCTACTCGGCGTCGGTTTCGGGTTCGAAGCGGTAGCCGATGCTGGGTTCGGTGACGAAGTAGCGGGGGCGTGCTGGCGTGGGCTCCAGCTTCTTGCGGATTGCCGCCAGGTGGACCCGCAGATAGTTGGTTTCGTGCGCGTACTGCGGCCCCCACACCTCCTGCAGCAGATGGCGCTGGGTAACCAGCCGGCCGGGGTGGCGAACCAGCACCTCCACGATCGACCATTCAGTCGGCGTCAGGTGACGTACTTCGCCGCCGACCGTCGCCGACTTTTGGGCCAGATCGAGCTGAAAGGAATTAGTGCGCACGATTGGTTCCTCCGGGAGTGGCTGGTGTCTGCGCAGCGCGGCTCGAAGGCGTGCCAGTACCTCGTTCATGCCGAACGGCTTGGTCACATAGTCGTCGGCGCCAGCGTCGAGGGCACGGACTTTGTCCTCCTCGGCGTCGCGGACGGACAGCATGATGATCGGCACGGTGGTCCAGCCGCGAAGGCCCTCCACCACTTCGATGCCATCGATGCCGGGCAGGCCGATGTCCAGCAGAACAAGATCGGGGTGGTTGCCGGCAGCGAGCGTCAGAGCCTCCTCGCCGGTGGCCGCCAAATCGACCTCGTAGCCGCGCGCACGTAAGTTGACGCCGAGTGCCTTGCGGATTTGCGGCTCGTCATCGACGACAAGAATGCGGGTCATGTCGCTCCTTGCCGTTGAATGGGTCGTTCAATGGCGTTGACCGCGATTGGTAGCGAGATGGTGAAGGTACAGCCGCCACCGGGAGTGTCGTCGACCCGCAACTGGCCGCCAGTCACTTCCACAAAGCCCTTTGCGATGGCGAGCCCCAAACCAGCACCCGCATCGGTGGACCGATCGCCCAGGCGCTGAAAAGGCTGAAACACGCGCTCGCGCGCCCCGGGAGCAATACCGGGCCCGCGATCGATGACCCGCACATCCACGTGGTCCAACACGGTGGCCGCCTCAACGCGCACGTCCCGATCGACGGGCGACCAGGCCAACGCGTTGGAGACCAGGTTGGCAAGGGCGCGTTCGAGGAGTGCCGCATCCGTCAGCACCAGGGGTAGCTCCGCGCTGACGTCCACAAACACGCGCTCCGACGGCGCAGCGAGCGCGTTGAGGGCCGCCGCCACCACTTCTTCTGCAGCTGTCGGCAAGAGTGACGCATGCGTCGCGCCGGCCTGAAGCCGGCTCATGTCCAACAGGTTGCCGACAACTCGATCAAGACGATCTGACGATTCATCGATGGTCCTGAGCAGGCTGATGCGGTCGTCGGCGCTGAATCCGATATCGCCTTCCAGCAGCCCGGTGACCGACGCCTTGATGGACGCCAACGGTGTTCGCAGGTCGTGCGACACAGCCTGAAGCAGGGCAGTCCGCAGCAGGTTGGCCTCCGACAGTGATTCCACTGTCGCGGCCTCGCCGCGGAGTCGCTTGGCCTCCATCGCCAGCGAGAGCTGATCTCCAAACGCACGCAGTACGGCCAGATCATCGTTATTGATGTGCCCACCGCGCAGCACCAACTGCGTATCGCCGTGGTCGTCGAGTGCAATTGCGGTCCCGTCGCGAGGGTCGGCGGGGGGTTCCTGCCCAGCCGACGCGGTGATTGACCACAAGCCGTTGCTGCGTTGTAGTACTGCCACGGCGTCGAGCCGAAACAGTGTTCGAAGCTGATCGACGAGGTCTGGCATTGGGTCGGCGGCCGCGATGATTGAACCAGTGGAACGGGCGAGGGCGGTTGCATCGGCCCGGGCTCGCTGCGCCTCGCGTGATCGGCGAGTGGACCGATCCACCAGCACACTGACGCCGCTGGCGACGGCCACAAAGACGATGAGCGC
>JAYVVY010000066.1:0-7441 GCA_043786575.1 Ilumatobacteraceae bacterium | reverse complement strand
CGCCGTGGCACAACTTGAACTTCTTGCCGCTGCCACAGGGGCACGGCGCGTTGCGCGGGGTCTTGGACCATTCGTCCTTGACCACGGTCTGCTGCTTCGTCACGGTAGGGGCAGCTGGGGCGGCCTCCTGCGGAATCTCGCCGGCGGCCGCAGCGGCGCGGGCGGCAGCGGCAATGCCGTCGGTGGGGACGGTCTCACTGGACGATTGCTGCACGTTTTGCACGATCTGCGACGGCTCGTCCTTACGGATGACCTGCACGTGCATGACGTACTTGACGAAGTCCTGCGCGATGCCCTTCATCATCTGACCGAACATCTCGTAGCCCTCGCGCTGCCACTCGGTCAGCGGGTCCTTCTGGCCCATCGCACGAAGGTTGATGCCCTCCTGCAGATAGTCCATCTCCTCCAGGTGCTCGCGCCAACGCTGGTCGATGATGCGCAGCATGACTTGACGCTCGACGTCGCGCATGACCACGGGGGTCAGCTCTTCCTCACGCTTCTCGTAGTAGGCCTTGGCGTCTGCAATTACCAGGTCGAACACGTCGTCGGCATCGTCGTACTGCTGCAACGATGACTCGGCAATGTCGTTGGGCCAGTACGTCTTGAGTTCCTTGACCAACCCATCGAGGTCCCACTCGTCCGCGGCTTCGCTGACGCAGTGTGTATCGATCAACGTGTCGAGTGCGTCGGACATGTACTCCATCGCGGCCGACTTCAGGTCCAGGCCTTCCAGAATTTGATCGCGGCGCGCATAGATGACCTTGCGCTGCTCGTTCATCACTTCGTCGTACTTCAGCACGTTCTTGCGGATCTCACCGTTGCGCTGCTCGACAGTGGTCTGTGCCCGCTCGATGGCCTTGGTGACCATCTTCGCTTCGATCGCTTCGTCGTCGGGCAGGGCACGGCCCATCACCCAGCTGAGCGCGCCGGTGGCGAACAACCGCATCAGCTCGTCGTCGAGGCTGAGGTAAAAGCGACTTTCGCCGGGGTCGCCCTGGCGACCACTGCGGCCACGCAACTGGTTGTCAATACGGCGGCTCTCGTGACGCTCGGTGCCCAGCACGTACAGGCCGCCAAGGGCACGGATCTCGTCGCCCTCCGCGCGGCACGAAACCTTCAGCTCGGCCAACAGCTCGTCGTAGCGAGCGAACGCCTTCGTGCGCGCCTCTTTGAACTCATCAGGCATCTGCTCCAACGGCACGGGCAGCGCAAAGTCGTCGACCATCACCTCGGCGCTATGGCCTTCCTTGAGGACCTCGTGCTTGGCCAGACCCTCCGGGTTACCACCGAGCAGAATGTCGACGCCGCGACCGGCCATGTTGGTGGCCACCGTTACGGCATTCAAGCGACCGGCTTGAGTAACGATCATTGCCTCACGCGTGTGTTGCTTGGCGTTGAGCACCTCGTGGGTGACGCCCTGCTGCTTGAGCAGTCGCGAGAGGTTCTCGCTCTTCTCGACGCTGATGGTGCCAACCAAAACTGGCTGACCCTTCGCGTACTTCTCGGCAATGTCCTGCGCAACAGCTTCGAACTTGGCAGCCTCGGTCTTGAAGATGAGGTCGGCCTGGTCGGCACGCACGACAGTCTTGTTGGTGGGGATGGGCACCACCTGCAGGTTGTAGGTGTTGCCCAGCTCGGCGGCTTCTGTCTGCGCGGTACCCGTCATGCCGGCCAACTTGTCGTACATACGGAAGTAGTTCTGCAGCGTGATGGTGGCAAGCGTCTGGTTCTCTTCCTTGATCTTGACGCCCTCCTTTGCCTCGACGGCCTGGTGGATGCCTTCGCTCCACCGACGCCCCTCGAGCACACGACCGGTGAACTCGTCGACGATCTTCACCTCGCCATCGGAGATGATGTAGTCCTTGTCGCGCTTGTACAGCTCCTTGGCCTTCAGTGCCACGGCCAGCTGGTGCACCAGGTTCTGCTGCACTTCGTCGTACAGGTTCTCCAGACCGAGGGCCTGCTCGACCTTCTCGATACCCGGCTCGAGCGGCACGACCACGCGCTTGTCTTCTTCGACTTCATAGTCGACATCGCGCTTGAGCGACCGAACGATGCTGGCGAAGCGGTAGTACAGCTTGGCGGCGTCGGCGATGCGACCCGAGATGATGAGCGGGGTACGCGCTTCGTCGATGAGAATGCTGTCGACTTCGTCGACAATGGCGTAGCTGTGGCCGCGCTGCACCTTGTCCGCCAGCGTGCCTGCCATGTTGTCGCGCAGGTAGTCGAAGCCGAACTCGTTGTTGGTGCCGTATGTGATGTCGGCGGCATAGTTGACCCGCTTTTCGGCAGGGCGTTCCTTGAAACCGGGGATGATCAGACCGACTTCGAGGCCCATCCAGTTGTGGATGCGGCCCATCCATTCGGCGTGGAACCGGGCTAGATAATCATTGACCGTGATGACATGCACACCCTTGCCGCCGAGACCGTTGAGGTAGGCAGGCAGTGTGCTGACCAGGGTCTTGCCCTCACCAGTTTTCATCTCGGCCACCCAGCCGAAGTGCAGCGCGGCGCCGCCCATCAGCTGTACGTCGAAGTGACGCTGACCGATGACGCGCGTGGACGCTTCTCGCATTGCCGCGAATGCCTCTACCAGCAGGTCGTCCAGGGTCTCGCCGCGCTCGATGCGGCCGCGGAACTCGGCCGTCTTGCCCCGCAGGGCGTCGTCGGTGAGTGCCGACATTTCGGCGGAGCGAGCGTTGATGTCAGGAACGAGGCCTTCGAGGGCCTTCAGCTTCTTGCCTTCACCAGCGCGGAGGATGCGATCGAGGATGCCCATGCGGATATGGAGCCTACCGGCGGCCCCGCCACGAGCCGTGGCATGCCGCTGTCGTCCACGGCACGCTCGAGCCTGCGAGTGCCCACTCGGTGCCCGAGTCGATAGTCGTCAACGACCTGCGACAGACTGCGGCGATGACCTCGTCTGCCGCTACACCTTCCTCGACGACAGCCGCGATCGACACAGTGATCTTCGACGTCGGCGGTGTGCTGGCCGCAACCGGCCGCCATAGCGACTTCGCTCGTCGCTTCCCTCCCGAACATGCCGCGCAGGTCACCCAGATTTTCGTCGGTGACTACGCACAGGACGACGACCACCCATGGCACCGGCTGGAGCGCGGCGAAATCACGCTGGAGGAAAACCGCCGCCTGAACCGCATTGCGCTGGACGAAGCAGGCATCCAGCTACCGGCTCCCCCGCCCAGCGGTGGCCCGATGATTGTCTTCAGGGCCAGCGAGCCAATGGTGGAACTGGTGAAGGAACTGCGCGCTGGAGGCATCCGCCTCGGCGTGCTGACCAACAACGTGGCGGAGTTCCGCGAGAACTGGCGCTCGATGATGCCGTTCGACGAATGGTTCGACGACATCGTCGACAGCCACGAGGTGGGGTTGCGCAAGCCGAACCCGGCTATCTATCAGCTGGCTCTGGCCAGGCTGGGCGCAGAGGCCGGCCGGACAGCCTTTCTCGACGATGTGCTGACCAACGTCTCGGCAGCCGAAAGTGTGGGAATTCGTGGCGTGCTGGTGGAGGAGGACCCCACCGAGGCCATCGCCACCACCCGACGGCTGGCCGGCCTCATCGCCTGAAGTGCCCCAATTCCCTGAAAGGCTGACGGCGTGGCCGCGGCGGCCAGGCAGTGCACTGTGCCGACACCGGCCAGCAGCAGCGCATCACGGGCAGCCACGAGAGTGGCGCCAGTGGTGACGACATCGTCGATCAGCAGCACACGAAGTTGCGAGTGCTGGGCACGAACCCGAAACGACGGGCCCTGTAGCCGCTGGGCTCGCGTATGACCGGCCTGCGATGCACCATGGCTGCGGTACAGCATGCGCCGGCACGGAACCCCCAGCTCGGCAGCCACGGCGCGGGCCAGCAGCTCGGCCTGGTCGTAGCCACGCGAGCGGGCACGAGCGCCGCTGGTGGGCGCCCACGTGACAACGTCGACCTTGCCCAGCCGCACGCGGCGCACCATGAGCCGCGCGAGCTGCCGTGCGACCTGACGGCGATTTCGGAACTTGAGCCCGTGCACGACCTGACGCGCCACACCCTCGAACGGCAGTGCCGCCATGATGCCAGCCTCGCTGAGCTGGGACGAGGCGCTGGCGAGCGAAAAGCGACAGCGGTTGCAGAGCGTGGTACCGGGCTGATTACAACCGGCGCAAAGGGTGGTGAAGATCATGGTGTAATGAGTACCAGGAGGGTGTCACACGGTTTCCGATAGGTTCGCCGAATGTCTGAAACGCCGCCGACCAGCCGATTCTCCCGGTTGTTCTTGCCGCTACCCAAGGACCGTCTCGGCCAACGGATCGCGCGTTGCCTGGCCGGCCTCACAATGTTCGGGTTCGGAATTCGCTGCTTTCTCACCGCCGACCTGGGCGTGGCCCCATGGGACGTGCTCCACCAGGGTCTGGAGAAGAAGACCGGCATCCCGATTGGCATCATCATCGAGATCACCGGCGTGTTCATCCTGTTGCTCTGGATCCCACTTCGTGAACGACTGGGTCTCGGCACGCTGCTGAATGCCATCCAGATCGGCCTCGTGGTGTTTGTCATCGACGACCACCTCCCGCACACCGACGTCATGGTGCTGCGCGTGGGGTACATGCTCGCCGGGCTGCTGTCGATCGCTCTCGGCTCGGGGCTCTACATCGGCGCCGGCTTAGGTCCCGGCCCTCGCGACGGCCTGATGCTGGGCATCTCGAAGCACGGCATCAGCGTGCGCGTTGCACGTACAGCAATTGAGCTGGCCGTCCTGGCCGCAGGTATCGCACTGGGCGGAACGGTCGGCGTGGGCACCGTCGCCTTCACCTTCGGGATCGGCCCGCTCGTGCACGTGTGCCTGCCCCGAATGCGCATGAGAGGCGACACCATCGTCGTCGCCGCCGCCCGCTGAACCCGCCGACCCCGAACGTCCGACGACACACGACTCATCCGGTTGCGTTGTCCTGAGAACGTGGGCGTCCGCATTCGGGGGCTTGACACTGATCAGGTTGTCTCCTAATATGCAACCATATGGTTGTAGATCACGCATTGGAGCTCAGTGACCGTGGGGTGGACCGGATCTTTCGAGCGCTGGCCGACGCGACGCGACGCGACATCGTTCGGCGCACGCTCAGCGGCGAGGCCTCGGTCTCGGAGCTGGCGGGCGCCTACGACATGTCGTTCGCTGCCGTCCAAAAGCACGTCGCCGTCCTGGAGGGAGCAGGTCTTGTGACCAAACATCCCCATGGTCGCGAGCGGATGGTCCGCGGCAACCTTCACGCCATCCAACGTGCCCAGGCGCTGCTCGAGCGCTACGAGCAGATCTGGCGATCTCGCATCGACCGTCTCGATGAACTTCTCGCCGACACCGACGAGTGATCCCGAAGAATCAAGGAGAAGGAACAACCCATGCCCATCACCTCGGTCGAGAAGGATCTCGACGCACTCACCATGACCGTCGTCGCCGACTTCGCCGCCACGCGCGAGCGATTGTGGGAGGCGTACACCGACCCCCGCCAGATCGAGAAGTTCTGGGGTCCCGTCGAGTGGCCGGCCACGTTCACCCGCCACGACGTGTTCGTTGGCGGACGGTCCACGTATTTCATGACCGGACCGGACGGCGAACGCTCCGCCGGCTTCTGGGAGTTCCTCGCCATCGACGACGGCAAGTTCTTCGAGGTCCGCGACGGATTCGCCGACGAGGAGGGCCAGGAGAACCCCGCCATGCCATCGATGCGGATGACCTTCTCCTTCGAAGACACCGGCGGCGGCTCACGCCTCGTCACCACGACCCATTTCGGCTCACTCGATCAACTCGAACAGCTGCTCGACATGGGTATGGAAGAGGGCATGGCGTCGGCCATGGGCCAGATCGATCACGTGCTCGCCGACCTCGAGTCGTTTGCAGCCGGCCGCGGAACCGAACAGCAAATCCTGTCCGACACCCAGGTCCGCCTCTCGCGCATCATTCGCGGCACCGTCGAGCAGGTGTGGCACGCCCACCACGACCCCGCAATGCTGCAGCAGTGGATGCTGGGGCCCGACGGGTGGACCATGCCCGTCTGCGAGACGACGACCGGGGTCGGCGGGGCCTACCGCTACGAGTGGGAACCCCGGGATGCGGCCGAGGAAGGTTCGCCCGGACGGTTCGGCTTCGAGGGCGAGTTGCTGGAGTTCGACCCGCCACACCGTGCGGTCACGACCGAGCGCATGATCGGGATGGACGGTCCAGGCACCCTGAACGAGCTGACCCTCACGCAGACTCATGTTGGCACCCTGCTGAGCCTCGTCATCACCTTCCCGAGCGCTGAGCTGCGCAACGCCGTGCTCGATACAGGCATGGTCGACGGCATGGAGACCAGCTACGCCCGCCTCGAAGGCGTGCTCGCATGAGCCCGACCAACCGAGTGACCGCTCCGGTCATCGAACCCGGCAGCAAGGTCAAGGGCCCGGCTTCGTACTTCCCGTCGATTGAGACCAAGTACGGCCGGCCGATGCAGGAATGGCTCGACCTCGTGACATCGCAGTCGACGGCCGGTTCGTCGCACATGGAGATCGTGACGATATTGAAGGACGAGCACGGCATGGGTCACGGCCACGCCAACGCCGTCGTCGCCTACGTCAAGGCTGCGCTCACCACTCCACCGGTGATGTGATCAGCCGCCAAGCCGTTCGCTCACGACCGAATCATTGATGACGTCCCTCGTCGAGGGTCTGCATGTGGCTGATCGGAGTCGGTGGATACGACGCTCGACATCGTGCAATCCGCGCCTGGCTCTACGACAGTGGTGGGACCGGCCTCACGGCGGCGTCGATCACTCTTCGCACCCGTTCCTGTTGAACGATGGCGTTGCGCTCCCAGAGGGCAGCGCTCAACCCGGCTATGACTCGGCCGCCCGTACACGTCGGAAGGAACTCCATCGACCACGTGTACAACGTGCCGTCCGGACATTGCTCGAACAGATGTGTCGCCACACCGATCGCGGGGCGCCGCGGCTTGATCGACCGAAACCCCATTCGTCTGCCCGGCTCCCACTCGATCGTCTCACTCGTCAACTTCACCGGGATGCCCAGCATCTTCACGCGAATGTGATTCCTGACACCCATACCCATAACTCCGCCCTCAGGTTCGTAGCTGACGACGGCCGGATCGATGAATGAGGCCGTCAACGGGTCCGCGAGAAACCAAAAGACCTGAGCGGGCGTCGCCCGAATCCGAGTCGTGACCGAGAAAGAGGTCTTCATGATGCTCATCGCTCCTCGCTGGCCCGGCAACCGCACGGCTATGGACCGGTGATGACAGTGTGCCGTATTTCTGATCTCGCCCCCGACCAACTGCCAACGCATGCTTCACAGAACTTTGGCCGCGCGGAACTGCCGTGATGCGCTACCCGGCCTGAGTTCCCGTTGAGCGCATAACAACGGCCGCGGAACCGACGGTCCACTCGTCAATGAGCTGTC
>JAYVVY010000065.1:0-7509 GCA_043786575.1 Ilumatobacteraceae bacterium | reverse complement strand
CGAGTACATGGCCGAAGGTTCGTGTGCGCCGATCGTGATGATTCGACGTGGCGATCTGAAGTTTGTCGATTGCCCGGCTGACCCTGACCAGCTGTACGATCTGTCCGCAGACCCGCACGAGAAGGCGAACCTGGCGCACGACCCGGCGCACGCAACGACCGTCGACGGGTTTCGCGCCGAGGTCGCCACCCGATGGAATCTGGAACAGCTGGCAGCAGAGGTACTGGCCGACCAAGCTCGCCGACGCCTGATCGCCAGCGCACTGCGCTCGGGAACCTTCACCCCGTGGGACTACACACCACCACGCGACGGCCGCACGGAGTACATGCGCAACCATCTCGACCTCAATGACGTGGAGCGCGGGGCACGCTGGCCGCGCTAGCAACTGCGGTCGGTCACACCTCGTGAAGGCGACCGTCGGCGACGTCGTACACGAAGCCGCGGATGTGATCCTTGAACGGAACGAAGGGGCTGTGCTGCAGACGGTTGATGCTTTGCCGCGTGTCGGTGTAGGGATCGGAAAAGCACTCCAGTGCCCACCATGGTTTGATGCCGACTTCGGCCTCTAGCTCGGCCTTGAACTCGGCTTCGTTGATGGCCTGCAGACCGCAGTTGGTGTGATGCACGAGAATGATCTCGCGCGTGCCGAGCTGACGCTGTGACAGCACCAGTGAACGAATGACGTCGTCGGTGACGACGCCACCGGCGTTACGAATGATGTGAGCATCACCATGTTCCAGACCGAGTATCTGGAAGACGTCCATTCGGCTGTCCATGCACGTGACGATGGCCAAGTGGCGCGCAGGGCGGAGTATCAGATCTTGATCGCTGAACTGCTTGACGTAGCGCTGGTTGTAAGCCAGCAGTGTGTCGGCGTTGGGCTGGAATGGCTCGTCGGACATGGTGAGGTCTTTCAGATGGGCTGGCCCCGATTTAGGGAGCCGAGCCGGGGGCGTCAGAGTCCGGCATACACGACGGTAGCGTTGCGACCATGTCCGACACCACTCTCCCCATGGGTCTCGACGGCGGCATGGATCCGCGTCTCGATGTGTTCAACCGGCTGTTGAAGAACCGGGTGGTCATGCTCGGCACCGACGTCAACGACGACATCGCCAACCAGATCTGCGCACAGCTGCTGTACCTGGAAGGCGAAGACCCCAACGCCGACATCTGGCTGTACATCAACAGCCCCGGTGGCTCCGTCACTGCTGGCATGGCCATCTACGACACGATGCAGTTCGTCAGCTGCCAGGTTGCCACCGTGTGCATGGGTATGGCGGCCAGCATGGGCCAGTTCCTTCTGACCGCCGGCGCCGCGGGCAAGCGCTTCACGCTGCCCAACGCCCGCGTGATGATGCACCAGCCCCTTGCCGGTCTTCGTGGCCAGGCAACCGACATCGCAATTCAGGCCGAGCAGTTGGCCTACACCAAGCGTCGAATGGCTGAGCTGATTGCGCACCACAGCGGTCAGCCGCTGGAAAAGATCCAGGCCGATAGCGAGCGCGACCGCTGGTTCACCGCTGAGGAAGCCAAGGCCTACGGCCTGGTCGACTCCGTCATCCTGCGCCGCGGCGAAATCGCCTAACGCATCGTCGTCGCGGCCTGGCCTAACCAGCCGATGTCGGTGGCACAGTTTCCGCCGGTGTTGTGTCGGCGGGCGTCGTGGCGATTGAAGTTGTTGCGTCGGTCGTGAGCTCTGACGTGGTTGTTGATGTCAGCAGTGTCGGTGGCGTTGGAGCGACGTTGCCGATCAGCGCACCGCAACGCTGCTGCGTGTAGCTGATCACGCGGTTGGCGGCAGGCTCGCTCTTGCGCGCAGTGTCGGCGACCAATTGCATTGAGGCGGGATCGCTGGGGTCAACCGTGATAGCCGTCTCCAGGTTGGTGACCATCGTGTCCCACTCTGCCTGCACAGCCAGTGGCGCGGACTGAGACACGGCTCGCCACGCTTCTAGAACGCTGTCGATGTCACCATCATCAGCGATGGTCGGGGAGTTGAGTTCGGTCAGATGGTTGCCAACCTGTGTGCAGTAGTTGGCCTCGCTGCGCTGGTCGGCATCGTTGTCACAGGCGCTGACCGCGCCAAGAGTGAGTGCCAGTAATGCCAGTGCACGCAGGGTGGTGGTTCGTGCCGCCAGGCTCCTCATAGAACGATTCTCACAGGTGCCACACCATTCGGAGCGGTCACCTTGCAAGAAGGTTGTCATCCTGAGGCTTGCCGATATGGTCGGACTTGTTGCCGTCGGGGAACCGGTGTCCGTTCCCTCCCTCGTTCGTTGGCGTTCGAGTGCATCTTGCCCTGGCGAGTGCGCGGCGTGCGCCTCCAAGTTCGTCGGAGGAGACCGCGCATGCTTGCCGCTGTTCGTTCTGCCACGGTGTTCGGCGTTGAAGGACGTCCGGTCACCGTTGAAGTGCATGTATCCACGGGCCTGCCCGCGTTCCAGATTGTGGGGCTACCAGACGAAGCGTGTCGCGAGTCTCGCGACCGTGTGCGCGCGGCCGTCCTGTGTAGCGAGCTGGTGTGGCCCTCGTGTCGCGTCACCGTCAACCTGGCGCCGTCGAACCAACGCAAGGGAGGGTCCGGGCTGGACCTTGCAATCGCGATTGGCTTTCTGGCTGCACATGGCCAGGTGCCCGTTTCTCAGATTGAAGGTCTCGGGTTCGTTGGCGAGTTAGGCCTTGATGGCAGCCTGCGCCAGGTGGCTGGCGTCGCGCCGATGGTCGCTGCGATGGGCGATGTGCGCCCGGTGGTTCCCTTCGGCAACTATCGCGAGGCATGGTGTGTCGCAGGTGAAGGGGTGCGCGTAGCACGCACACTTCGCGAGGTTGTCGATGCGCTCAATGCCGATGCTCCGTGGCCACAACTTCCCGACGGCGAGTTTGTCGACGAGGAGCCGCCGCTACCCGATCTGGCCGACGTTCGGGGTCAGGCCATGGCTCGACAGGGGCTGGAAGTTGCTGCCGCCGGTGGCCACCACATGCTGCTCGTCGGCCCTCCCGGGTCTGGAAAAACAATGTTGGCGCAGCGCATCCCCGGGCTCCTTCCGATGCTGGAGCCGGAAGTTTCGCTGGAAGCAACGATGGTGCATTCCGCTGCAGGTGTTCGGTTGCCCGCAGGCGGAATGGTGCAGCGTGCCCCCTTTCGCGCACCACATCACAGCAGCTCGATGGTCGCGCTGGTGGGAGGCGGCAGCACCAGTCTTCGCCCGGGCGAGATTTCGCTGGCACACGGCGGCGTGTTGTTCCTCGATGAGCTGGGCGAGTTCGCTCCCAGCGTGCTCGACGGGCTCCGCCAGCCTCTGGAAGAGGGGGTGATTCGCATAGCCCGCGCTCGCGCGTCCGCAGCGTTGCCCGCCAAGTTTCTCCTCCTTGCCGCCACCAACCCCTGCCCATGTGGTGGCGGTGGGCCGGGTGCATGTCAATGCGATGAGGTCGCGCGTCTGCGGTATCTGCGTCGGCTGTCAGGCCCGCTTCTCGACCGTTTCGACTTGCGCGTCGGGGTCACCAGGCCGGGGGTGGAAGACCTGCTGTCGACCGGCGGTGGCGAACCCACGGTCCTGGTGGCCATCCGGGTCACCAAGGCTCGCCAGCGAGCGTTGGAACGCATCGGCATGGTCAATGCCAACATTCCCGCGTCGCACCTCGACGCGTTGGCGCCGCTGCATCAGGCGGCCCGCCAGCTACTTCGCGATCAGCTGGAGCGCGACCAGCTCACTGGCCGCGGCTACCACCGCATTCGCCGCGTGGCGCGCACCATCACGGACCTTCAGGGAGGTGGCGAGCTGGTGCTCGACGAGCACGTGCAAATTGCGCTCAGCATGCGTGTTCGGCTCGGCATCTCCTCGCGAGAGCGTGCCGCATGAGCGTCGGGCTTCTCACAACCAATGAGTTGCCGCCCGAGGCGTATGTCGCCTCGCTCGCCGGCTTTCGCAACATGAGCCTGCACCGGCTCGGCGCGTTGCTGCGCCATCACTCGCCGCAGGAAGCCTGGCAGGTGGTGCTCGGCCAGCTGCCGTGCAGCGGCTTGATCGCACGGGTCATGGCGGACAGTCCGGGTGTGGGGCCAGCATGGCGACGATGCGCACAGGAACGGCCGCCAGACGAGATCTGGGCGCAATGCGTGGCCCTCGGTGTCGAGGTGCTTCCTTACGGTCACGGCCGGTATCCGGCCGGGCTACTGGACGATCCGCTTCCGCCACCCGTGCTGTTTGCGAAAGGCGACGTCAGCCTGCTCGCAGGCCGCCGGGTCGGCATTGTCGGCACCCGCAACGCCACCGCAGCCGGCCGTGAGGCGGCACGGTCGTTGGGGTTTGGGCTGGGCGCAGAGGGTGTGCACGTGCTTTCCGGGCTGGCCAGAGGCATCGACGGGTACGCCCACCGCGGGCTGCTGGCGGCACAGGGGGACGGCCGGCCAATCGGCATTGTCGCCTCCGGCCTCGACGTGGTGTATCCACGTGAACATCGAGACCTGTGGGAGGCGGCAGCCAATTGCGGGCTCCTGCTCACCGAGGCGCCGCCCGGTGTTCCTCCAGAACCGCATCGCTTCCCCCTGCGCAATCGAATTGTTGCGGCCCTCTCGGAAGTGATTGTTGTGGTGGAGTCACGCGAGCGAGGCGGTTCCTTGATTACGGCCTCTCAGGCCCTCGAGCGCAATGTGCCCGTCATGGCAGTACCCGGGTCGATACGCAGTCGGGCCTCCGCGGGAACCAATGCCTTGCTCTGTGATGGCGCTGCGCCCGTCACTGGCATCGACGACGTGCTGACTGCCCTCTCCCTGCAGAACTCGCGGTCCGCCGTGGTCGCCGCAGACCTTCGCGCCCGCCCTCGTGGTGAGGACATCGCGGTGTACCGCGTGCTGTACGCCGACCCGCGGACGATTGACGGGGTCACGTTGGCGTTGGGTCTCAGCCTGGTTGAGGCCGCAATGAGCCTTGCTCGTTTGGAGTCTGCGGGGTGGGTTGCGCAAGCTGACGGGTGGTTTGAGTGCGTGGGTTCCCCGTTGCGATGACCTCCACCGTTTACCCTGTGAGGCGATGTCCGTTTCTGCCTCACCTTCGTCGACGATCGCTGGCGCGTCTTCGGACACCAGATCTCCGGATACGGCTACTGCCTGGCACCTCGACGACTTTTCGGTCTCGCTCACCAGCAGTTCCGCCAACACCGTTGCGGCGTATCGCAGCGATCTTGCGGGTTTCATCGCGTGGGCTGAGACAGCTGGTGTGTCGTCTCCGACCGGGGTCGACCGAATTGTGCTGCGGCGGTACGTCACCTGGCTCACCACCGAGGGGTTGGCGAAGCGCAGTGTGGCGCGCAAGGTCTCCTCACTGCGGCGCTACTTCGGCTACCTCCGTCGTGTGGGCGAACTCGCTGTGGACCCAAGCGTCGCGCTTCGTGCGCCTGGGGGAGACAGCCGGCTGCCACGCGTGCTGGACCACGCCGACGTGTCGACGCTGCTGGATGGGCCCAGCCCGGAGAACGAGCCGCATTGGCGGCGCCTTCGTGACGATGCGGTGCTGGAAATCCTGTACGGCAGTGGTGTCCGCGTTGGCGAGTTGTGCGGCCTGGATCTGGACTCGCTTGATCTGGCCGGTGGCGCCGTGTCGGTGTGGGGCAAGGGCTCGAAACAGCGCCGTGTTCCACTTAGCCAGCCGGCTGTCTCCGCACTGCGGGCGTGGCTCGCTATCCGTTGCGATGTGGTGGCGGCCACGGCGGGCGTTGCGCTCTTTGGCAACGAACGCGGCGTGCGACTCACACCCCGCGACGTCAGGCGTATCGTCGATCGCCGTTCCCCGCGCCCCACGCATCCGCATGCGCTGCGACACAGCTTTGCGACGCATCTGCTCGATGGCGGTGCAGACTTGCGCGCCGTTCAAGAACTTCTGGGCCACGCAGATGTGGCCACCACGCAACGCTATACCCACATCAGTAACCACCGCCTCCGCGAGGCCTACGCAGAGGCGCACCCCCGAGCATGAGACGCGAACTCGACCTAGAAGACTGCTGGCAGCGTTGGTTCGATCGGCGCGACCCAATCGCGCGCGACCGCATCATCGTGCACTACTCGCCGTTGGTAAAGTTCGTCGCTGGTCGTGTCGGCGCCGGTCTCCCCAACAGCGTCGACTCGGGCGACTTGGTCAGCGCCGGCGTATTCGGCCTGATCGACGCGGTCGAGCGGTTCGACCCGGCTCGTGGGGTCAAGTTCGAGACCTTCGCTGTGCCGCGCATCCGGGGTGCGGTGTTCGACGGGTTGCGCCAACTCGATTGGGTGCCAAGGTCAGTTCGCAGTCGCGCTCGCGAAGTAGAGAGTGCCTTTCAGGATCTGGAAGGTCGCTTGGGGCGTGCTCCCACCGACGAGGAACTTGCCGCGCACCTCAAACTGTCCGCGGCAGAGTTCCAGAAGTGGCTCGCTGCCATTGCATCCACCACAGTCGGTCCGCTCGATCGTGCGTTGGTAGCAGGTGCCGAGCCCAGGGCGCTCACCGGCGATGTGCCCGATTCGCCCGCCGCGCTGGTGGAGGAAGGCGAGGTGAAGCGCTTAGTTCGCGTCGAGCTGCGGCGCCTGCCGGAGCGCGAGAAGCTGGTGCTGTCGCTGTACTACGACGAGGGCCTCACCCTTGCCGAGATCGGCACCATCCTGGGTGTTACCGAGAGCCGGGTCTCACAGATCCATACCAAGGCCGTGCTGCACCTGCGTGCACGGTTGGCGGCCACCGGCGTCGCGTAGCTCAATCGAGCCCGGCGTGATCGCGGGGTTGTTGGCAGCGGCCTCCTTGGCCGTGTGCTACCTGCCGCCGGTGGCAGCCCAGGTATCGGTGCCGTATGTGCAGCCAGCGTGCGCCTACTGTACCGGTCATCGGGGGGTCGAATATGCCCTGGCGCCAGGCACAGAGGTCCATTTCGCGGCACCCGGCATGGTCACATTCTCGGGCGTGGTGGCCGGCACTCGCTACGTCGTGGTGCTGCAGGCCGACGGGCTGCGAGCGACGTACGGGATGCTGCAGTCAACGTTGGTGAGCAGGGGAGATGTGGTTGTCAGCGGTCAGGTGACGGGACTCAGCGGCGCAACGCTGTACTTCGGTGTTCGCAACGCTGCTGGCGACCCAGTCGACCCAACACCGCTGCTCGGGGTGCTCGTCGGACGCCCGCGACTAGTGCCCCCCGACGGCACCAGCCAACGGCGCGCGCCGCCGCCTCGGTTGACCTGCTCGGCCAGTGTTTCGGGCGTTTTGCCTGCCTGAGGTGCGCCGGGTGCCGATAGCCTTCACGAGCGGTTCACCGTTCCGGTGGGCCAGATCACTCGCATGTTCCCTCCCTGCGGTCGCCTCGGCGCCTGGGTGCATGCGCCGTCAACCGCAGGAGAGGAGCAATCACCATGGCTGTCGTCACGATGCGCCAAATGTTGGAAGCCGGTGTCCACTTCGGGCACCAGACCCGTCGGTGGAACCCGAAGATGAAGCGTTTCATCTTCGGTGAGCGCAACGGCATCTACATCATCGACCTCGACCAGAC
>JAYVVY010000064.1:0-2060 GCA_043786575.1 Ilumatobacteraceae bacterium | reverse complement strand
ACGTTGAAGCGGAACTCCATGACGTCGCCGTCTAGCGGGTGGTAGTCCTTGCCTTCGATGCGGATCTTGCCCAGTTCCTTGGCCTTGTTCCATGAGCCGATTTCGAGCAGCTCATCCCAGTGGATGACTTCGGCCTTGATGAAGCCGCGCTGGAAGTCGGTGTGGATGCGACCGGCGCACTCGGGGGCGGACGAGCCGGCGTAGAACGTCCACGCACGGGTCTCCTTCTCGCCGGTGGTCAGATATGTGCGCATCCCCAACAGGTGGTACGCCGAGCGGACCATGCGGAACAGCGCACCCTCGCCGAGGCCGAAGCCTTCCAACATTTCGGCGCGCTCGACCGGGTCGACGATGGTTGCAGCTTCTGCCTCCAACTGCACGCACATGCCGATGACTTCCACGTTGTCGCCGGCCGAGGTGAACTCGTCGCGCACGCGCTGCTCGAGCTCGGGGATGCGGTCGAGGTCGTTCTCGCCGACGTTGACCACCGCGAGCACCGACCGGTTGGTGAGCAGGAAGTACGGCTTGAGCACCTCACGCAGATCGGCCTTGAGGCCGGCGCGGTACAGCGGCAGGCCCTGAGAGAGTGCGTCGTACGCGGCCTGCAGTGCTTCCAACTCGCCGGCGGCGTGCTTGTCGAGCTTGGCCTGGCGTGTGGCCTGGTTGAGCCGCTTCTCCACGGTCTCCAGATCGGCCAGTGCCAACTCGATCTCGACCACACGGAGGTGATCCAACGGGTCCGACGGGCCGGTCACGTCGTCGTCGACGAAGGCACGCAGCACGAACACGATGGCGTCGACCTCGCGGATGTTGGCGAGGAACTTGTTGCCCAAACCCTCACCCTTCGACGCGCCCTCGACCAGACCGCCAATGTCGACGACCTCGACCGACGCGTGCACCATCGTCTTGGTCTTGCTCATCGCGCCGAGGCGTTCGACCCGCTCGTCGGGCACCTTGGCAACACCGATGTTGGGGTCCTTCGTGGCGAAGGGGTAGGGCGCCGCCAGCGCCCCCCCGCCAGTGAGAGCGTTGTACAACGAGCTCTTGCCCGCATTGGGGAGACCGACCAGGCCGAAGCGTTCCATAGCGCCCGTGAGGCTACCGGCGCGGATGTCGGCAAGAGATTTTGCCGATTCCGAGATCTCACCATGCCCAGTACTGGTGTGAAGCCTCTTGCTACTGCCACCCTGATCATGGCGACGACGTTGGTCGCCGTCGCACCCCTTGCCGCGCCGGCCGGCGCTGCCCAACTGGGAACGACGATGCCATCCAACTGTGTCGCCCACACCAGCTTCAGCAGCAACGCCGACTCCGACGGCGACTACCGCTGTGCTGGCATCGCAATTCAGTACCACACCGGCGGGTTCGAACGTTCGCCGTTCCCGATCTGGGCCGGGCAGTGGCTCTTCACCGACGCACAGGGGCAGTTTCGAGTCGGCTCGTGCACCTTCAACCGCGGCGAGCACCCCACCATCAACGAGCCGTCGTATCCCGTGACCCAGAACTTTCCCAACGACCCCACGGGGGCGAAAGGCGCCTACCTCACGTGGCGCTACGGCGATACCACCGACAACTTGACCGCCGCCGCGATGTGGACCGTGTTCCACTACTACGCGCAGGACGTCGCTGGCACGAGCCGAGCGTCGAACAGCACATCGCCGCTGGTGCCCGCGCTCGACGGCATTGCCGCCGCCAGCGGCTCCGACGTGTTGCAGGCCCGAGCGCTGCAGCTGAATGATGAGGCCGTTCGCTACACCGACCAGTGGCAGCTGACGGTCGCGGTGACGCTCGACGGCGTCGTTACCGCCACGCTCCTTTCGGGTTCCACACCGGTGCCCGAGCAACCAATCTCCGTACTCGTCAGTGGTAGCGACCTCCCGTTCGCGGCTACGACGAATGCGGATGGGAAGGCCACGGTGACGGTGTCCCCACCGTCAGGCACCGTCACCGTGGTCGCCACTGCCAAAGGGCCGGGCGCCGCCACCGTCTTTCGTGGAACCGCGGCCTCGCCCGATCCGCAGGGTGCGCAGACATTGGTCACCGGCGGAGAGCCGATCGCA
>JAYVVY010000063.1:0-10015 GCA_043786575.1 Ilumatobacteraceae bacterium | reverse complement strand
CGGCGCTGCACGACGTCGATCTCGGTGGGCAGTGAGTCGATTTCGATGCGCAACTTCGAGGCCGCTTCGTCCATCAGGTCGATGGCCTTGTCGGGCAGGAAGCGGTTGGTGAGATAGCGATTCGAGAGCACGGCCGCGGAGACAAGAGCACTGTCTTGAATGCGCACCCCGTGGTGCACCTCGTACCGCTCCTTCAGACCACGCAGAATGCCAATGGTGTCTTCCACGGTGGGCTCGCCGACGTACACCTGTTGGAAGCGACGCTCCAGCGCAGGGTCCTTCTCGACGTACTTGCGATACTCATCAAGCGTTGTGGCGCCGACCATGCGCAGCTCGCCGCGAGCCAGCATCGGCTTGATCATGTTGCCGGCGTCCATCGCGCCTTCGGCGCCGCCGGCACCGACGATGGTATGAATTTCATCGACGAAGGTGATGACCTCACCTGCCGCGTCGGTGATCTCCTTGAGGACCGCCTTCAGCCGCTCCTCGAACTCGCCGCGGTACTTCGCACCAGCGAGCATGGAGCCGATATCGAGGCTGATGAGCCGCTTGTTCTTCAGCCCCTCGGGCACGTCGCCATCGGCGATGCGGCGGGCCAGCCCTTCGACGATGGCTGTCTTGCCGACACCCGGCTCGCCGATGAGAACCGGGTTGTTCTTCGTGCGCCGTGACAGCACCTGGATGACGCGACGGATCTCGTCGTCGCGACCGATCACTGGGTCGATCTTGCCGTCGCGTGCGCGTTGAGTCAGATCCTGCCCGTACTTCTCCAGGGCGGCGAAGCTCTCCTCCGGATTTTGTGACGTCACGCGATGGCTTCCCCGTACTTCCTTCAACGCGACGAGCAACTCTTCGCTGCCAATACCTAGCCGCGCATTCATGGCCAGCAGTAGGTGCTCGACCGAAAGGAAGTCGTCCTTCAAGTCCTTCTGGTACGCGACTGCGTTCTGCACCACATTGTCGAGCTCGCGATTCATACGAGGGTCGTTGGTGCCGAAGGCCTTGGGCAGCTTGTTGACGGCCTCGTCAGCCTTGTTGCGCACCATCAGCGGTGCCAGGCCCAGCTTGGCCAGCACGGCGGGGACGATGGTGTCGTCCTGTCGTGCGAGCGCGGCCATCAGGTGGTCGGGCGTCAGCTCGGGGTTGCTGAGGGCCTTTGCCTGGTCAATGGCTGCGGCAAAGGCCTCGTTGGTCTTGACAGTCCACTTTTTCGGATCGAACGCCATATGGTCAGCCTAGCCCGACATAGAAAAGTTGCTACGACTCGTATCAAGTTTGAACGATGAACATCAGCCCTGGTTGACGGCGATGATGTTGCCCTGTGCACCGGCTGCGTGTATCTGCTCGCGAAGATCAGTCCAGGAGCGCCGACCGATAGATAGGCACTCCGATCTGTTCGAGACGGTGTGCGTGCACTGCCAGTCGCGGGCGAAAGCCGTCCCAGCTCCGCAGGTGCTGCGCTGTCCAGCCAACCTCGCCGAGGCATGCAAGTCGTGGGAAGCACAGGTACTGCAGGTCGTCGAACGTGGCGACCCTTTCCGTCCACAGTGGTGCCTCCACGCCCTCGATGCGATCGTCGTCGATGCCCTCAATCAGCGTCGCCGGGTCCCACCGGTACGCGGCGTCCATGTCGATGAAGCCCGCCCAGCGCCGCCCGACCTGGCAGCCCGGCGAGTGCTTCATGTCGAGATAGGTATGCGCGGATGGTGACATCACGAAGCGGGCACTGCCTGGCGCACGGCGCACGACATCGCCATGCAGCCAATGCTGAACGATTGCTCCCGGTAGCAGCGCGGCGTTCGCGACTTCCTCCCATCCGACCAACTGTTTGCCGTGCGAATGGATCTCGCGCTGCAGCAGCTCGATGAACTCGCGGTACTCGGCGGCGTCGGTCGCATTGGCCTCATCGCCACCGATGTGCAGGTACTTGCCGGGCGTGTCGGCCGCCAGCTGTGCGATCACGTCAGTGATGAAGTGACGTGTCGCCGACGCCGCGAGGTGCATCGAGCTGAAACCGACGCTGGCCAGATCGCGAGGCATGTCGGTGTAGAGCGCTGGCGAGGTACCGGTGAGGTTCAGCGCTGGCACCGAGGCCAGCGCGGCATTCGTGTGGCCCGGCATGTCGACTTCGGGCACGACAGTGACGAAGTGGCGAGCTGCGTGAGCGACGATCTCGGTGTAGTCGGCGCGGCTGAACCAGCCGCCTGATCCGTGCCCGGTTGCCGTGCTGCCACCAATGTTGGTCAGCGTTGGCCATCCGTCGATGGCGATACGCCAGCCTTGATCGTCAGTGAGGTGCAGGTGGAGGCGATTGATCTTGAAGCGTGCAATCAGCTCGATGAAACGCAGCACCTGGTCGACCCCGAAGAAGTGACGGGCAACGTCCAGCATCGCACCGCGCCATGCGTAGCGCGGGCGATCGACAATCCGTATCGCCGGCAACGTCGCATCGCCGGGAAGGTGAGCGAACAGCTGCACGAGAGTGCGGGTGCCGTTCCAGAGTCCGTGCGGATGCCCGGCGCACAGCGTTGCGCCGTCGGTGCCGATGAGCAGTTCGTAACCTTCCTCACCGTGCTCGGCGAGGTCTCCGTCCAGTCGAAGCGTGATGTCGCCGGGGGTGGCGACTGCAGCGCGCGCGAGGTGAAGGCCGGTTGCCTTCTGTACGTCGCCAATGAGGTGATTGACGGTGTGATCGAAACCACCGATGCCCGCACCGATGACGATGCGTGACTGCGGGGTGAGAGTGAGCGAACCCCCGTGCGGCTCAATGATCAACGGCAGCGGGAGCAGTCGGTGCAGGGCGTTGTCAGCGACGTCCACAACGATCGCATCCGATCTCGAGCCAGCCATCCCGCGTGCACCTTATGCCCATGCTAGGAACACATCATGACGACAGATCAGCAGGCACCCTTGGGCGTCTTTGGTGGCTCCGGTTTCTACGAGTTCCTGGACGGTGCGCAGGAGATCGTGGTTGACACGCCATACGGTCCACCCGCTGGCCCGGTCGTAGTCGGCTCTGTGGCTGGCAACCCGGTCGCGTTCATGGCCCGTCATGGCCGCAATCACGAGTTCGCGGCACACCGAGTGCCATACCGGGCCAACATGTGGGCGATGCACCGGGTGGGGGTGCGCTCGATCGTGACGCCGTGTTCGGTTGGCTCGCTGCAACCCGACATTCATCCGGGCCAGCTGGTGGTCATCGACCAAGTGGTGGACCGTACGTGGGGCCGTCCGGACACGTTTCACGATGTTGGTGGTCCCGCCGGCCAGCCGGGCACGGTCGGCCCGGTGCACCACCAAACGTTCGCCGATCCGTACGACGCGGTACTGCGCTCGCAGCTTGTCGCCGCAGGTGGTCGTATCGGCGCGGATGTGGTTGACGGCGGCACCATGGTGGTCATCAACGGCCCGCGTTTCTCCACTCGCGCGGAGAGCACCTGGTTTCGTTCGATGGGCTGGCACGTGGTGAATATGACGGGGTATCCCGAGGCTGTACTCGCGGCCGAGCTGGGAATCCGTTACGCGTCGGTTGCGCTAGTGACCGATTACGACGCAGGTGTCGATGGCCATGAACCGGTGACCATGGAGGCAGTGTTCGCGATGATGCGCTCGAATGTGTCGCAGGTTCGTGAGCTGATCGTCGATGCGGTCGAGCACTCGTACGCGGCGCTCACAGCACCTCGGTAAAGCCCAGTTCGTCAAAGCTGGGTGAGTCCAGGTGCGAGTGGTCCGGCCGAGCTACCGGTAGCCCAGCAGCGGCCCATGCGGTGTGGCCACCGATCAGGTCGGCGACATTGGTGAAGCCAAGGCGAACCAGGTTGGCAGCAGCTAACGAGGAGCTGTAGCCGCCGTTGCAGACCAGCACCAGCGGCTGATCGAACGATCGCATCGCAGGATGCAGGTAGCCGTTTGCAGGGTCGAAATGCCACTCGACAACGGTGCGCGGCACGTGGACAGAGCCCGGGATCACGCCGAAGCGCTCGCGATCGGTATGCGTACGGGTGTCAAGAACCAGCGTTCCGTCGGCGCCTTGGATCCGCTCAGCAAGCCGGCTTGGTGACACTCTGGCGATGGTGGCGCGGGCCTCGAACAGAAGGTCATGCACCGTCGTCCGGCCGCCGCGGCGGTAGAGCGACAAGGTCGCTTCGTTCAGCGGGAACGACCCGAGTAACTGGAGATCGTTCGCCCAAAATCCGTCGCCCAAAACGGGCTCTGCTGCCTCGTGCAGAACGATCAGATGGCCTCCCCGATCGACGTGTTGCATCGCCGCATGCATCAACGCTCGGCGGTGACCATCGTCGCTGCCCGCGAGGAGGTGGGTGCCGACAACCACGAGATCGAACCGACGCTCGAGCTGCAGCGTGATGGCATCGTTGGCACCGACGTTGGCGACGAGGTCGGCGTTCTTGGTGAGCGCTTCGATCACCGAGCGATCGTTGTCGCCAAGGTGGAGTACCGAGGTGCGCGTGAAGTGGGGGAGCTGACCGATCAGCGCGTGCACCACGGCTTGCCGCTGGGCGGCGCGTCCCTCCATGTCGTGGATGGTAGGCGGCCAGTGGGAGGGCAATGACCGCCAACCGCGAAACTTTTCCGAAACTGAACGGCACCCTCCCATGTGCCTGCCATGCTTGCGGCATGACGAACCGAGCAGAGATGCAGGAACGGGCGCAGGGTTACACCATTGGTGGCGTGCGCATTCTCGCTGGCCTGATGTGGCTGGCGAACCTGCACTGGAAGGTGCCCACCGACTTCGGTGAAAGCAACGGGGGCGGCCTGTACAAGTACGTCGCGGCGGGTGCGCAAAATGCGCCGCTCGCCCCGTATCGCTGGGCGCTGCGCGAACTGGTGCTGCCCAACTTTCAGGCATTCGGGTGGTTCACGCTGATCAGCGAGACCATCGTCGCCGCACTGCTGCTCATTGGGTATCGGTCGCGCTGGGTAGCGCTGGCCGGTGCTGCGATGGCCGTCCCCGTCGGGCTGTCGGTGCTGTACTACCCGAAGGCCGACGAGTGGGCGTGGTCCTACATACTGATGATTGGCCTGCATCTCTTGTTGTGGGCAGTGCCATCCGGCGACCACCTGGGTGTAGATGGTGTGCTGGCTGGCCCGCCGCAACGGTCGAACCGAGCCCTGCGCTCCACGGGCATCGTCGCCGTCGTGGCCGGGGTGTTGGGTCTGATCGTCGCTCGATCCATCGACTTCAGCGGCAGGGCCGTCGCGCTGCTGGGCAGCGATGCCGGTTTCACGAATGCGGACGGCAACATCACCCGGCGATGGGAGCTGAAGCTCCTCTTCTTCAACCCGTTGTGGGCGCTGCTCACGATTGCGTTCGGCGTGCTGCTCATCGTCGGCAGTCGCAAGGTCGCACTTGCGTACGCAGCGGCTGGCGGCTTTGCGGTTCTCGCGCTCGTTGTCTTCCTTCAGAAGACGTTCGACTACTTGCGTGACGACGGCGCGGTGCAGAAGATCTCTACCGGCACCAATGTCGCGTTCTGGGGTGGCCTTGCTCTTGCGTCAGCGCTGTTCGCCCGGAGAGCAAGCGCCGTCGTCGTACCGTCGGCTGAATGACCATCTGGCGTCGCCGTCTCCTACCGGCCGCGCTGGCATTCGTTGCGGTGGCGGTGGTGTGGTGGAGCGTTGTGCGTGGTCGTGCTGGGCAACGCACCAATACGCGGCTCAATCTTGGTGCGGCACCGCTCGTTGGCCGCGACGAACTGGACGGCTGGGTGTGGCGCTTCGGATGGGGCTTGGTTGGCGCCGGCCTTGTGGCGTTACTGGTTGCTGCGGCCTGCAGAAGCGGCTGGTGGTGGCGCGTTCGCCAGCGATGGGTGGTGCTATCAACGTCGCTGGGAGCGATGTTGTTTGCAACGCTGCTCGCATTGAACGACGGCGCAGACGGGCTTCGCTACGGAGCGGAACACAAAACTGAGTACTTCGCCAACCTGGCCAAGGCGCCACCTGCGGGCGAGTTCGTTCGGACCTTCGTCGACAAGATCGATCGCTACTCAGTGCACGTCCGCGGGCACCCGCCCGGGTTCGTGCTGCTACTCAAGTTTCTGGATGCAATCGGACTCAGCGGCGTGTGGCCTGTGGTCGCGCTCTCGATTTTGGGTACTGGCGTCACGGCCGCAGCGGTGTTGGTCACCGTTCGGGCCGTGGCGGGTGAACACTGGATGCGCCGCACTGCCCCGCTGCTGATTGTTGCGCCGTTCGGCATCTGGATGTTGACCTCCGGCGACGCGGTGTTCGCCGCGGTTGGTGCGTTGGGTATCGCCGCAGTCGCTGAGGGCGTCTCGCGGCGCCGCGGCGCCGCGGTCTGGTTCGGTGTGGCCGGCGGGGCACTGTTCGGTGGTTTGCTGTTCCTCACGTACCTCGGGGCCACCTTGCTACTGGTGCCCGCGGTGGTGCTGATCGCTGCGTTACGACGACGGGAGGCCGGCTCGTTGGCAGTGATCGTCGGTGGTGTTGTTGCAGGGCTGGCAGTGATCGCCGCCTTCCGCGTCGCCGGCTTCTGGTGGTTTGACGGCGTGCGGGCGACGAACGAGCAGTACCACCTTGGTTCGGCGCAGTATCGTCCGTGGGGCTACTTCGCAATCGGCAACCTCGGTGCTGCGCTCATTGCGCTCGGCCCGGTGACGGTGGTCGGGCTGGGTGTGTTGCGCAGTCGGCGGATGTGGCTACTGGTCGGCAGTGCGTTAGCCGCGCTACTCGTCTCGCACTTGTCGCGCTATACGAAGGGGGAGGTGGAGCGGATTTGGCTGATCTTTTACCCGTGGATTGCCATCGCTGGCGCTGCCCTCATCGCCCGATCGCGGCGATGGTCCGGCGCAGCGGCGGTGGGCGTGCAGGCGACGTGCGCGATCGTGTTGCAGGCAGCGCTGCTGTCGAAGTGGTGACTCGGTTGGGCCTAGTTCGCGAGGCTGCGCAGTGGGCTGGTAGTGAACTCGCGCATGCCATCCTCAAAGGAGATGGCTGCCCTGAAACCGAGTTCCGTGTCGGCTCGCTCGGCGCTGGCGAAGACGTGACGAATGTCGCCGAGGCGATAGCCGCCGACCACCTGCGGCGCCGGTGCGCCATCGGGTTGCAGCGCCTGCGCCATGTCGAGGATGGTGTGCGGCGTGCCGGTGCAGACGTTGAAGGCACCGGGCGCGGGCTGCTCGTTGGTCAGCGCGAGCACGTTGGCATGCGCCACGTCGACCACATGCACAAAGTCGCGCCGCTGGCCTCCGTCTTCGAAGACTCGTGGGGCTTCGCCGCGCTCGTAGGCGCTACGAAAGAGACTGGCGACGCCCGCATAGGGAGTGTCGCGCGGCATCCGAGGCCCATAGACGTTGTGGTAGCGCAGGGACGTGACAACGCATCCGGGGTGTTCGCGTTCGTACGCGTTGCACAGCCCCTCCTGGGCCAGCTTTGTAGTCGCGTACACATTGCGCGGGTCCAGCCAGTGGTCCTCCGGCACCGCCTCGGGCGTCAGAGTTCCGTCGCACTTCGGGCACGGTGGCTCGTAGTTGCCCGCTTCCAAATCTGCGACCCGGCGCGGGCCGGGACGCACCACGCCGTGCGTCGGGCAGCGGTAGCGTCCTTCGCCGTAGACAACCATGCTGCTGGCCAGAACCAGGCGGCCTGTGAACGCGGTGTCGTGCAGCGCACGCAGCAATACTGCCGTCGCAAAGTCGTTGCGGCCCACGTAGTCGGCCACGTCGGCGAAGTCCACACCCAGGCCCACCTTCGCGGCCTGGTGACAGACAGCGTCAACCCCTTGCAGCAGGCGCGGCCATTCGCTTGCGTCGCGCACGTCGCGCCATTCGTATGCTGCAGCCGGGTTCAGCCCGGCTGGCATGCCATGGTGTGCGGCGGGGTCAAGGTCGTCAACGACCAGCGTCTCGTGCCCGGCCGCGACCAACTCGTCGACGATGTGCGAACCAATAAAGCCGGCGCCGCCGGTGATCAAAACTTTCACGTGGTGGTCTCCAATGCCTGATGTCGTTTTACCAGCGCTCAATGAAGCAGCCGCAGTGGCGTGGGTGCTGCGCCGTATGCCTGCCGGCTATCACGCCATCGTCGTGGACAACGGTTCCACGGACAGTACTGCCGAGATAGCCCTCGAGTTGGGGGCGACGGTCGTCCACGAGCCCATACGAGGTTTCGGCTCGGCGTGCTGGGCCGGCTTGCAGGTGGCCACCGACGACATCGTTTGCTTCATGGATTGCGATGCCTCGCTGGACCCAGTTGCGTTGCCGTTCGTTGCTGGGTTCGTGCAGCGCGATGAAGCCGACCTGGTCATCGGTGCCCGTATTGCGGCCCGCGGCGCCTGGCCGATGCACGCGAAGTTTGCAAACCGCGTGTTGGCCATGGAATTGCGTCGGCGCACCGGGCTGCGTCTCAGCGATATTGGGCCCATGCGCGCTGCGCGCCGTGAGGGTTTGCTGGCATTGGGTCTGCGCGATCGCCGATCCGGCTGGCCGTTGGAGATGGTGCTTCGTGCACAGGGGGCAGGGTGGCGAGTGCGCAACGTTCCGGTCGAGTACTCCGAGCGCGAGGGGCGCTCGAAGGTCACCGGCACGGTGAAAGGCACCATCGGCGCGGTTCGCGACATGGGCGCGCTGCTGCGCGCGAGCGGAAACCTCTGAGCGATGCACATCACGGTTATCGCCAAGGCACCCGTGGCCGGCCAAGTGAAGACTCGGCTGTCTCCCCCGTGCACCCCCCAGCAGGCTGCAGAGGTGGCGGCCGCAGCGCTCGCTGACACATTGGGCGCCGTCGAGGAAGTCGCTCGCAACACCGGCGCCCGTCGTGTGCTGTTGCTGGAGGGCGATCGACAGCAGTGGATGCCCGCCGCCTTCGACGTGGTTGCGCAACGCGGCGACGGTCTGGAGGAACGGCTGTGCAATGGCTTCCTGGACCTCGGGCCGGGCGTGATCATCGGCATGGAGACCCCACATGTCGCCGCCGCACTCACCGATGCGGTGGCTGCCGCGCTTCGGGGTGTCGACTCCATCGGGCTGGCCACCGATGGTGGCTACTGGATGATCGGGCTGTGTGCCGCCAGCGTCGGCATGGCTCGGCAGTTGTTCGACGGGATTCCGATGAGTAGCACTCATACCGGGCTGGCTCAGCTGCGACGCATGCATGCGTTCGGCCGACGGGTGCGCTTGCTGCCGAGCGCTCGCGATCTCGACACCATCGATGACCTGAGGGCGGTTGCGGAGTCTGGCCGTGCTGGACAGTTGCCGATGGTTGCCGCCGAGGTACTTGCTGACATTCGTTGAGTGGAGCCGACCGGCTCCGGTTGAGATCACGCTCAACGTATGCCGAGCGCGGCGTCCGCTCCTTCGGGCATGCCGCTGACCGCGGCGAGCAGCGCATTCGCGGGCACCGACAGCGGCAGAATCGTGCGGGTGAGTAGTAGGTCGGTGTCCAGCCGGCCGTTGCTGACCGTTGGGCCGAAACTGCCCCAAAAGGCGCCATCGGCGGTGATGCACAGCTCGCTTGGAATGTCGCGCGCGATGGCCTGTACGCCGAGCCCAAGCTCGTCGGCGCGCCCGCGGCGCACGATGGGCCGGACCAGGTGGTCCTCGGCCGGCACGCCCCACGAGGCAACGAGCGCCTTCAGCGGGTCGAGGTGCGGGCTATCCAGCGGTCCGCCGGTGGTGGTGGCGATGCGGACTCGAACGCCACGCTCGATGAGACGCGGCACCGACGCCACGACCTTTGCGAAGTTTTCCGGCCCGCGAGCCATGTCGTTGATGTCCGACAGGTGCGAGTCCAGTGAGATTTGCAGAGCAATGTCGGGGTGGGCCAGCTTCGCCGCGCGCTCTAGCCGGTCGCCGACGAAGAGGGTGCCGTTGTTGAGCAGGACCAGTGGCAGGAACTTCACCATCTCCAACACGGCATCTGGCAGCCACGGCAGCAGGAACGGCTCGCCGCCGGTGATGCCGAGGGCAGTGAAGCCGAGCTCCTTGGACTGCTCGGCAACTGCGATCATCTGCTCTGCCGTGAGTTCGCGGCGGTCGCT
>JAYVVY010000062.1:0-8503 GCA_043786575.1 Ilumatobacteraceae bacterium | reverse complement strand
TAGGCGCTGCCGAAGCCACCGTCAAAGCTGGCGACGTCGGCATCGGTCTGCTTGAAGCGAGCGTGTTCGGTGCTGGCGAGCGTGAGGTCGGCCACCACGTGCAGGCTGTGGCCACCGCCGGCTGCCCAGCCGGGGACCACACAGATGACCACCTTGGGCATGAAGCGAATCAGTCGCTGGACTTCCAAGATGTGCAGCCGACCGGCACGCCCGGGCTCGATGGACGCGGCGGTGTCGCCGTCGGCGTACTTGTAGCCGTCCTTGCCGCGGATGCGTTGGTCGCCGCCGCTGCAGAACGCCCAGCCGCCGTCCTTCGGCGAAGGGCCGTTGCCGGTGAGCAGCACGCAGCCGACGTCGGTGCTCATGCGGGCGTGGTCCAGCGCGATGTAGAGCTGGTCGACGGTGCGCGGCCGGAACGCGTTGCGTACCTCGGGGCGGTTGAACGCAATGCGGACGGTGCCGTGCTCGACGCTGCGGTGGTACGTGATGTCGTCGAATGCAAAGCCGGGGAGCTGCTTCCAGGCGGCGGGGTCGAAGATCTCAGAGACCATGCCCGCCACTCTAGAGAGCGGAACCTCAGACACTGTCCTCCGCCAACCTGTCATGCCCGTGACCACCAGGACTGGTGGTCACGGGCATGACAGGAACGGGGAAATGGCGACGGTGCTACGTTCACACCATGCCTCACGCAGCGATCAACGGTCAGAGCATCTACTTCGAAGACACCGGCGGCGACGGCCCGGTCGTCGTGCTGGGTCACGGCTTCTTGATGGACCACGAAATGTTTGCGCCCCAGGTAGCGGCGCTGCGCGATCAGTACCGGGTTGTTACGTGGGACGAGCGCGGCTTTGGCCTCACCGAGTTCGACGGGCAACCGTTCACCTACTGGGATTCGGCCAGCGACTGCCTCGGTCTGATGGATCACCTCGGGCTGGAGAAGGCGGTCGTCGGTGGCATGAGTCAGGGCGGCTTTCTCTCGCTGCGGGTTGCGCTCACCGCCCCCGAGCGGGTGCGGGCGCTGATCCTGCTCGATACCGCCGCCGCAGTCGACAGTCCGGAGCAACTGGCGGGCAACCAGGGCATGGTGGACATGTGGCTGTCTGTTGGTCCCGTCGACGACCTGGCCAACGCAGTCGCCACCATCATCATCGACGATGCGGACGAGAACCCGAAGTGGATCGCGAAGTGGCAGGCAACGCCGAAGGAAGCGCTCACCGAGCCAGCCCGCTGCCTACTGACCCGCGACGATGTCAGCCCTCGACTTGGTGAGATCACGTGCCCGGCGCTCGTGGTGCACGGCACCGAGGACACGGCTCTGACCATGGAGCATGCCGAGGCCATGGCGGCGGCACTTGTCGGGTGTGGCGGCGTCGTCAAGGTCAGCGGTGCCCACGCGGCCAACCTGACCAACCCCGAGCCCGTGAACGCGGCGATTCTCGACTTCCTCGCCGGTCTTCCCGCGTGACGTCGCTACAGATCTTTGGCGTCGGTGGTCTGCCGGAGATCGAGCCAGGGGCCGACTTGGCCAGCTCGATACTGCGCGCCGCAACAGATGAGGGGCAGCCGTTGGTCGATGGCGATGTGGTGATTGTGACCTCCAAGATCGTGTCGAAGGCCGAGGGTCGTACCGTCGAACTCGCGGACATCGAGCCTTCGCAGTTCGCCCGCGAGTGGTCGGCACAGTACGGCAAGGACCCGGCCGTGACCGAGCTGGTCTTGCGTGAGTCGAAACGCATCGTGCGCCAGATCGGCCCGATCCTCATCACCGAAACGCATCACGGTTTCGTATGCGCGAACAGCGGCATCGACCAGTCGTCGTCCGGCGCACATGGCCGCGCCGTGCTGCTGCCACTGGACTCCGATGATTCGGCCCGCCGCATTCGTGCCGGCTTTGCCGCGGCCGGCGTCAACGCCGCCGTGATCATCTCTGACACGTTCGGGCGCGCGTGGCGTGAGGGCCAGACCGACATCGCCATCGGGATTGCCGGCATGCAGCCGATCCTCAGCTACATCGGCCAGGTCGACCCGCACGGCCACGAGTTCATGGTGCAGGCGCTGTGCACGGCCGACGAGCTGGCGGGCGCCGCCGAGCTGGTGAAGGGCAACCTGTCAAGGGTGCCCGTCGCGGTGATTCGCGGCCACGCATGGGAGCAGGACGACACGGCAACCATTGCGCCGGTGTTGCGCGATCAGAGCCGCGATCTGTTCAGATAGCGCAATGAGCGACGTTGAAGTCTCGAGAACCATTGCCGCACGCGCAGAGCATCTCTACGCCTTGATCAGCGACCTTCCACGGATGGGCGAGTGGTCGCCGGAGAACAATGGCGGCAAATGGCTGAAGGGGGCGTCGGGCCCTACGGTCGGAGCGAAGTTCAAGGGTAAGAACTCGCACGGCCGGCGACGGTGGAGCACCGTGGCAACCGTGGTGACAGCCGAACCAGGCCGAGAGTTCGCATTCGACGTGACGTCCACGGGCCTGAAGGTGGCGAGGTGGGGCTATCGCCTCGCTGCGGTTGAAGGCGGCACCGAGGTCACCGAGTACTGGGCCGACCACCGCTCACCGGTGATTGCCAAGATCACCGGCGTCGTCGTGGGAGTGGCTGATCGGAACGCGCACAACCGCGCCGGTATGGAGCACACCCTCGAACGACTGGCAGCTGCCGTTCAGTAGACGCGGCCCCATCCAAACCCTCAGGCTCGGTTGAGCGGATGTGACCGGAAGAACCGCCACATGATGTCGGTCGCCGAGATGGCCATGGTGGTGTGGCCGACAAAATCGACGATGCTCGCGGAGAACTCGCTGCCCGGCCACGCGTGACCGCCGCCGTCGACGCGATAGAGCAAAGCGTCTGCGCCTTTGGGGCAATCCCACGTCAGGAGCGTGACGTCAGCGGTGACCGGCGACTGCGTGGATCCGGGCGAGCATCCATTGCGCACTGCCCAGGAGGCGGTCATTTCTGGCACCGACTCTGCGTCGAGGGAGAGCACTACTGATTCGTCGCCCAAGGTTCCCTCGCCGTCTGGGGTCGGTAGCCCGGCCACCGCAGGGCCGAAGCCGCCGTCGTAGGCGAGGTACTGATCGTCGGTGCCATGGAAGGCGACCACGGGGACTGCACGGTCGAAGCTGCATCCCTCGAAGTTGTTGATGCCGGCGACAGGCGCGGCCGCGGCCACGCGGTCCGATTGTGCGCAGACGACCGAGGAGGTCATCGTCGCTCCGTAGGACATGCCCGTGAAGAACACCCGGTTGGTGTCGATACACAGCGTCGCCTCGGCCTCGTTGAGCAGCGCGGTCAACCATTGTGTGTCGGGGCTATCGAGCGCGATGTCCCACAGCGCCACGGCACGCGTAACTTCGGGTGTGATGGTGATGAATCGGTGGGCGTCGCCGTACGCAGGCAAGTCCGACATCAGCACCTGGATGGGTGCTGGCTGCGACCAACCGTGTAGGTCGAACACGATGGGCAGCGGATGTTCTCCGTCGTATGCGGGCGGGATGTGGCGGATGTAGGTGCCGGACAGATTGGCGGCATCGAACGGCACCGTTGCTTCCGGCTCGATCGCGAGTGCTGCATGCGAGCACGCCGTCGTCGGGGCGGCAGCAAGCAGCGCACCGGGCGTGATGAAGTCGCGGACTGCTTGCACACCCTGCTCAGGAAAGTTGATGTTGAGCCCGGTGACGCCCAGCTGTAGGAAGGCGAGGTACTGGTCGTAGTTCTCCAGGTCGCGGTTGTTCGGCCAGACCCAGATCGGGTAGCCGTCGATCTCGGCCCGCGCGACCAGCTCCGGTGTGATCACCTGCAACCCGGAATACTCGGGTGGTAGCTGGAGGATGCGCATACCGTCGGGGACTGGGGTGCCGTCGAGCACGTACGCGGTGAGCACGCCGAGGCCGGGTGAGACTTCAACGTCGGGGGCGATCGCATGGAAGTACGACACGATCGCATCGTCGAACGAAGCCACCACCGATGCCCCAGCGCGGCCAAGCTCGTTGAGTTCTTGCAGTAGCTGGTCGGCAGCAGCCATCGCCGGAGCGCCGCTGCCCTTGATCTCGATGTTCAATGGGATGTCGGGGAAACGCTCAACGAGCTGACGAAACGTCGGCATTGCGAAATCGTCTGCGGTGTAACCCGCGGGCGGCGGACGCTCGCCGGTGCGGATGCCGCGGTAGAGGTAATCGGCCTCGGGCTGATCGCTGCAGGCGCCACAGTCGACGGTAAACCAGTAGGCGTCGTCGAGCGCTGCGATCTGCTGGTACGTCAGGTCGGCAACGGCTCCGGTGCCGTTGGTACTGCGGTCGACGGTGTCGTCATGCTGCACTACCAGCACCCCGTCCTTGGTGAGCAGTACGTTGAGATCCAGCATGTCGACGCCGGCTTCGACGCTCTCGCCGAAGCCGTAGAGGGTGCTGGCGGGGAACTCGTCTTCGCCGGCGGTGTGTGCCAACACGATCGGTCGCTTGATGGCGAGCAGCTCGTCGATGGTCGTCGCGAACCGTGCTGGCGGCTCGGTGGTGGTGGTCGCCGGGAGCGTGGTAGTGGTTGCGGGCGCAGTCTCGGCGAGGACGGCGCGTGCGACAGTCGTTGCATCCTGCGACGTCACAGACGAACTGTCCTGGCCTCCGTCGGAACAGGCGGCGATGATGACAAGCGAGCAGGCGAAGGCGGCGAGGCGTCTCATTTCTGCAGTTTCGCGTACTCCACTGCGATCGCTGCGGCCGTGGCAGCATTGTTGCGCACCAATGCCAGGTTGGCCACCAGGCTGCGGCCGCCGGTGCGCTCGACGATGCGCTTGAGGAGGAAGGGAGTGACGTCTTGGCCGCTGACACCCTGTACGCCGAGCTCGTTGAGTGCTTCCTCGATGAATGCACTGATCTCTGTTGCGGGTATCTCGTCAGCCACCGGAATTGGGTTGGCGATACTGATACCGGTGGTCAGGCCGAGCACGTTCCACGTCGCATGCAGTACGCCCGCCAGCGCGGCTGGCCCGTCCACGCGATGTGGTGCCGGCAGCCCGCTGACACGGCTATAGAACGACGGAAAATCGTCGCTGCCGTTGACGATCACCGGTACACCCAGGGTCTCCAGCCGCTCGAGCGTGAGGCGAATATCGAGAATGCTCTTGATGCCAGCCGAGACGACAGCCACCGGCGTGACAGCCAGCTCGGTGAGGTCGGCGGAGATGTCCAGACTGGTGGCCGCTCCGCGATGCACGCCACCGATGCCACCGGTGGCGAACACCCGAATCCCGGCCAACGCCGCAATGCGCATGGTCGCGGCAACGGTGGTGGCGCCCGTCGCTCGAGTGGCGACCAACCATGGCAGGTCGCGCGTAGTGGCCTTATGGACGCCCTGCTCGGTGGCCAACCGCTCCAGTTGTTCCGGGGAGAGGCCGACGCAGCAGTCGCCATCGATGACGGCGATGGTGGCGGGTATCGCCCCGTGCGCGCGCACGATGCCTTCGACCTCGATGGCCATCTGCACGTTCTGCGGATACGGCATCCCGTGGCTGATGATGGTGCTCTCGAGCGCAACCACCGGCTGGCCAGCGTCGAGCGCCTTCGCCACCTCGGGCAGGATTGTCAACGTCGTTGAGAGTTCGGTCTGCTGGATTGTCATCGGGCTCCCCAACTGAAGGTCTGTTTGAACAACTTGAGGCAGACGAACGCCTCCGCCTCAAGGATGTCGTCTCTTTCTCGCAAACGTGACAGCAACGTCAGGAGATGTGCGTCGTCGTCGGCGACCACTTCAAACATCAGGTCGTAACGGCCCGCAGTTGCGACCAGGTACTCAACTTCGTCCATGGTGCACAGTGCCGCCGCGGTGATCTCGGCATCGCCGCTGACGCGGGCGCCGACCATCGCTACGCGGCGAGTGCCCAGCGAGAGCGGGTCGGTGACGGCAACGATCTGCATCACGCCGGCGTCGGTGAGGCGTTGCACTCGCTGGCGGATTGCGCCCTCGGTGAGCCCCACTTCCGCTGCCACCTTGGTAAACGCCATGCGGCCATCTGCCTGCAACAGCTCGATGATGGTGCGGTCGATGTCGTCGACGCGGGCGGCATTCATCGGACAGCCACGGGCAAGCCTTGCCGCAGAGCGAACTCGCGGCTGGCATTGGTGAGCGCGGTGCGCAGCGTCTTTTCGATGAAGGCGAATTCTTCTTCGCCCGCGATCAGCGGCGGCGAAAGGGTGATCACAGGCTCGCCGCGGTCATCGGCGCGACAGATCAGGCCTGCCGCGTAGAGTCGCGGCGAGAGGTAGCCGCGTAGCAGCCACTCGGCCTGCTCGTTCGTGAACACGCCGCGGGTGGCCTTGTCGGGGACCAACTCGATGGCGAGGAAGTACCCGTCGCCGCGAACATCGCCGACGAGCGGGATGTCGAGCAAGCCCTCGATGAGCTGTTTGAAGCGCCCCTCGTTGGCCAACACATGCCCGCAGGTGTCCTCCCGCTCGAAGATGTCGAGGTTGGCGTTGGCGACCGCACATGACACGGGGTGCGCACCGAAGGTCTGGCCCTGCATGAACGTGGTGGTGTCGTTGAGGAATGGTTCGGCCAGGCGATCGCTGATCATCACGCCACCCAGCGGGGCGTAGCCGGACGTGACGCCCTTGGCGAACGTAATCATGTCGGGCTGGTAGCCGTAGCGCTGGCTGCCGAACATGTGGCCGAAACGACCGAAGGCGGAGATGACCTCATCGCTGACCAGCAGGATGTCGTACTGGTCGCAGATCTCGCGAACACGCTTCCAGTACCCGTCGGGCGGGGTGAACGCGCCGCCGGTGTTTTGCACCGGCTCCATGAACACCGCAGCGATGCTGTCGGGCCCCTCCATCTCGATGCGCAGGGCCAGGTCGTCGGCGCAGCGCAAGGTGCACGTGTCACCAGTCGCGTCGTGTGTGCAGTCGTTGCACCGGTAGCGGTACGGGGTCTGCACCTTGATGGCGCCCGGCATCAGCGGCTCGAACGGTGTCTTGATCGAGGGCACACCGGTGAGGCTGAGCGCCCCGATGCTGGTGCCGTGGTACGCGAGGTAGCGCGAGATCACCTTCGTGCGCCCGTGCTGGCCACGCAGCTTCCAGTATTGACGGGCCAGCTTGATGGCCGTCTCCACTGCGTCGCCCCCGGTGGGCGTGAAGAACACCCGGTTCAGGTCGCCGGGTGAGTAGTCGGCGAGCCGCTTCGCCAACGTGATGGCTGGCTCGTGCGCGAACGACCACACGGGGAAGTACGCCAGCTTTTCACTCTGTTTGCGGGCGGCCTCTGCGATCTCCTTGCGGCCGTGCCCGACCTGCACGGTGAACAGGCCCGAGAGCCCGTCGAGGTAGCGCTTGCCGTCGGTGTCGTAGACGTAGCACCCTTCGCCGCGAGCAATCACCGGCACCGTGTTGCCGCTGAACGCACCGAGACGAGTGAAATGCATCCACAAGTGACGCTGTGCGTCATCCGAAAGACTTGCAGTGTCGTGTGTCGGCATCATGGCTCCGATTGTCGTAGTAAGGCTCTACGAGAATCGTAGCCGATAGCCCCAATTCGTGTGCTCAGGTGGTAGCTGTATCCGATGCGATGCCGCAGGTATCGGAGGAAAAGGCTTCCAAGCGGCCGCTGGCGGCGCTCATCTCGGGGCCAGCGAGTTCTTCCTGCAACGTGGCGAACTCGGGGGCCGATGCCAGCTTCACGAAGTCCCAGTCGTACTGCGAAAAGATCTTGACGACGCTGTCGATAGCGGTGCTCATCGTTTCCACATCTGTCTTGATCTCGGCAGGTGCGCCGTCCTTCAGATCATTTACCATTCCCTGCATGGTGGTGAATGCAACCTCGATCTTGGCCGAGTCGGGTGTGCCACTGAAGACCGAATCGAGCTCGTCTGATTTGGCCTTGTAGTCCGCAATCTTTGCGCAGTAGGCGGCCGTGGAGGTAGCGCCGCCATCGCCGGACTTCGTATCGTCGCCGCAGCCGGCAAAAATGGTGGTGGCGAGCAGTGCGCCGGCGATCAGTGAGATGGAACGATTCATCAGGATTCTCCCGTTTCGTCAATGGTCCTGAAAGCGTAGTGGCCCCGTTGCCGCGACACCCGAGATCGGTGACGGACGAGAGACTGGCTAGCCTCCGAACATGCTGCTTGCGCACGAACTGATTGGTCGCACTGACGACCCCGCACTGGTCCTGATTCATGGCATCACCGACAGTCGACACATGTGGCATCCACTGCTGTCCGAGCTGGCAGCCAACCACCTTGTGCTGGCGGTTGACCTCCGCGGCCACGGCGAGAGCGATACCGACGATGGCTACGACCCCATCAGCTATGCCTCCGATGTGGTGGAAACCGCAGCCGCCTTGGGGGTCGCCGACGCTGTCGTCGTCGGCCACTCGCTGGGCGGTGTGGTGGCCAGCGCCTATGCCGCTATCGCGCCGTGCCGCGCCGTGGTCAACATTGACCAGCCGCTGCGCCTCGCGGGTTTCAAGGAGGCGCTCAGCCAGCTGGCACCTATGCTCAGCGGCAA
>JAYVVY010000061.1:0-2952 GCA_043786575.1 Ilumatobacteraceae bacterium | reverse complement strand
CCACACGCCCGCTGGATCGACGCGTTTTGTGAGGTCGGCGCGTTCGACGTCGATCAATCGCGAGCCGTACTCGCCGCTGGTCGGGATGCGGGCCTCGGCCTGCGGCTGCACGCCAATCAGCTGGGCTACGGGCCAGGTGTGCAACTGGCGGTCGAGATGGGCTGCGCGTCTGCAGACCACTGCACCTACCTGACCGACGACGACATCAGCGCCCTTGCGGCAAGCGACACCGTCGCCACGTTCCTGCCGGCCACCGACTTCAGTACTCGACAGCCGTATCCAGATGCGCGGCGCGTCATCGATGCCGGCGCCACCGTTGCTCTGGCCACCAACTGCAACCCGGGCAGCAGCTACACCACGTCGATGTCGTTCTGTCTTGCGCTTGCGGTGCGCGACCTGCGCATGAGTCCGGAAGAGGCACTGCTGGCCGCAACAGTTGGTGGTGCCCGCGCACTTCGGCGCACCGACGTCGGCCGCATCGCCGCTGGAATGAGAGCCGACATGGTGGTGCTCGCTGCGCCGTCGTACACGCACTTCGTTTACCGACCTGGTGTCCCGTTGATCAGCGCCGTGATCGAGGCCGGGCTCTTGACGTGAGCATCCTGCACAGGCCGTGGGCGTACCTGCGTCCGCTCGTGCCCGGCATCGCAGTTGCCCTCGCCGTCGCGATGGTCGGCTACGTCGTCCACCACAACGTGGATGTTGTCTCGCCGCATGTGGTCGCGGTGGCGTGCGGCATTCTCGGTGCAACGTTTGGTCGTATCGAGGAGGTTTTCAAACCAGGCCTGAAGTTCTGTGCGAAGAAGGTCCTGCGCGCCGGCATCGTTCTGCTCGGCTTTCGTCTCTCTCTGACGGAGCTGGGCAAGCTGGGTCCGAAGACGTTGATAGCCGTGGTGGCAGTTGTGACCGCCACATTCTTCGGCACCCAGTGGCTGGCGAGGCGCCTCGGGCTCAGCCGCTCACTCGGCCTGCTGATGGCGACGGGCTACAGCATTTGCGGCGCATCGGCGATCGCTGCCGTCGAGCCATTCGCCGATGCCAGCGAGGAGGAGGTGGCGTACTCCATAGCCCTCGTCACCCTGTGCGGCACGCTCGCCATCTTCGTGCTGCCCGGGCTTGGAACGCTGCTGGGCCTGACGGCGAGCCAGTACGGCGCGTGGGTGGGTGCCTCCGTCCACGACGTGGGGCAGGTGGTGGCTGCAGCTTCCAGCAGGGGCGAGGTCTCGCTGAAACTGGCAACGCTGGTGAAATTGACCCGGGTGGCGATGCTTGCTCCGTTGCTCGCCGGCGTCGCGCTCAACGCCCGCCGACTCCAGGGAGAGGCGGCGCTGGTTGGCGCCAAGCGTCCACCGCTGCTGCCGCTGTTCATCATCTTGTTCCTCGCGGCTTCGGCCATCACGTCCACCGGTGTGCTGTCCGCTCACGTGCTGGCCGACGTGAAGAACGCGGAGACGATCCTGTTGGGAATGGGTCTCGTCGGGCTTGGCAGCAACGTGGATCTGCGCAAGCTGCGTGCGGTCGGTGGCCGGCCGTTGGGGCTGGCGCTGGGCAGCTGGGCACTGGTCGCCATCGTGTCGCTGGCAGCCGTGAGGCTGTCCGGATTGTGAGGCCTGCACTAGGGTGCCGCCCGTGGCCAGGACCCCCGATCTCGAGCGTCGTCAAGAGTTGCTCGACCGCATTGTCGAGTATTTGGCGGAGAACGGTGTTGCGCAGGCCACCCTGCGGCCGATGGCAGCATCGCTCGACGTCAGTATCAACCGGCTAGTACACCACTTCGGCTCGAAAGAGGAGCTGTTGACCGCTGCGCTCGCTCGCTCCATCGAGCAGCAGATCACGGTGCAGGACGTATGGCTGACGAAGTCGCCCCGCCTCACGCAGGCCGAGCTGTATCGCAAATGGTGGAAGTGGATGAATGCGGCGCCGGCCAACCTTGCTTTGGTGCGGCTGAACTACGAGGCCGCCACGCTGGACACGAATGTGACGGGTCTTGCAGGTGAGGTGCGAGCGGACCAGATCGGTGTGTGGCGTCACGACACCGAACTACGATTGGAGGCCGAGGGCATGCCTCGCGAGCGGGCGGTGGAGGAGGCGTCGCTGATCAAGGCCACGTTCACCGGCCTGGTGATGGACCTCTTCGCTACCGGCGACAAGAAGCGATTGACGAGAGCGATGAATATCTTCCTCGGCCGTCTCACCGAAACCGTTGCCGCCAGTCGATCATGACTGAGTCGCATGCCGTGCTGCTGCCGGCGCTCGCCGGTCTTCATGGCGACCACGGCGCGGCGGTTTCAGTGGCGGGGGAGAGCGTCTCTTGGGCGCAGCTGGCGGCGCAGGCCAATGGCACCGCTGCCCGGTTGGCGGGTGCGCAGGCAGTAGCCGTCGACGCTCGGCCCACTCTGGGCACGGTCATTGCCATAGCTGCCGGGTTGGCCGCTGGTGTACCGATCGTGCCGGTGCCGCCCGACGCTGGACCGGTTGAGCGCGAACACATCATCCGCGATTCGGGCGCGGTCGCCGTCCTCGGTGAAGCGGACTGGCCGGACATCGCGTTGCCCCGCATCGCTCTTGCAGCTGACGGCGACCCACTGCCAGAACCCCCCACCGACGCCGCGGCGCTGATCGTCTACACCTCCGGCACCACCGGCGCGCCGAAGGGTGTGGTGCTCTCTCGGAGAGCGCTCGCGGCGGGTCTCGATGGTCTGGCCGAGGCGTGGGGGTGGACGCCAGACGACACGCTGGTGCACGGCCTGCCGCTGTTTCATGTCCACGGCCTGGTGCTTGGTGTTCTCGGCGCGCTGCGCGTGGGGTCGCGGCTCGTGCACACCGGCCGGCCAACACCGGCTGCGTATGCAAGTGCCGCCGGTTCGATGTACTTCGGCGTGCCAACGGTGTGGGGTCGCGTCTGCGCGGAGCCGGAGGCGGCCAGCGCCCTGGCAGGTGCGCGGTTGCTGG
>JAYVVY010000060.1:0-2065 GCA_043786575.1 Ilumatobacteraceae bacterium | reverse complement strand
GCGGCCAAGAGGCGAACGGCACGTTCGATTGGCTGCTGCCCATCGGCCGCGGTGCCGGCCGACTGGATGTGCGAGGCCAGGCCAGCCGCTCGCAAATGCACTTCCAACAGCGCACCAATCAGCACGGACCGCGTGCGATTGTGCGTGCACACGCTGAGAATCTCGAGCGTGTCGCTCATCGCCGTTTGCTTCCCGCTCGCGTCATTGCTCACAGGTTACGGCCCGCAACCATGCGCAAGACGGCTTCGCGGCCGGCGCAGATGGCACACTGTCCGAGTGACCTGGACGTCTCCCACTTGGAAGGTGCTGCTGTCCCCGCCGGAGGTGGGTGACGGCGAGCGCGAACTTTTGCTGGCCGCGTTCGACTCGGGCTGGGTAGCACCCGCCGGGCCGGACATTGCTGCCTTCGAGGCCGAGCTGGCGGCTCTCACGGGTGTTCGCGGGGTCGCTGCACTTTCCAGCGGAACCGCCGGCATCCAGATGGCCCTGATGGCCGTAGGTGTGCAGCGCGACGACGAGGTGCTGGTCAGCGATCTCACGTTCGGAGCGAGCGCGTTTGCCGTCACCTACTTGGGTGCTCGCCCGTGCTTCGTCGACTGCGAGCCATTCACGTGGCATCTCGACCCAGACCTGCTGGAGGCGGAACTCGCGGCCCGGGCGGCCAGCGAACGGCTGCCCGCAGCGGTCGTCGCCGTCGACCTGTACGGGTCGGTTGCCGATGGAGCCCGCATCGCTGCGTCGTGCGCGCGGTACGGCGTGCCACTGGTGGAAGACGCAGCCGAGGCCCTCGGCGCCAAGCGGGATGGCCAGCCGGCCGGCGGTTATGGACGCGTCGGCGTGCTGTCGTTCAATGGCAACAAGATCGTCACCACCGGCGGCGGCGGCGCACTCATTTCCAACGACCTCGATCTGGTCGCCCATGCTCGCCATCTGGCCACCCAGGCACGCCAACCCGAGCTGTGGTACGAGCATCGTGAGATCGGGTTCAACTTCCGAATGGGCAACCTCAACGCGGCGGTTGGCCGCGGCCAGCTGCGCACGCTGGCGCAGCGCATCGAGGGCCGGCGGCGCGTCAACGCCGCCTATCGCACACATCTTGGTGCGCTGCCGGGCGTCACGTTCCAGGGCATCCCCGACCACTGCGAACCCAACCACTGGCTGACGACAGTTGCGTTCGATCCGGCAACGTTCGGGGCCACGCCTACGAAGATCCTGACGGCGCTGCGCGAGGCAGGTATCGAGGCTCGCCATGGGTTCAAGCCGATGCACATGCAGCCGGTGTTCGCGGGGCACTCGGTGGTGGGTGGCGCTGTCGCCGAACGCCTTTTCGACACCACGCTCAGCCTGCCATCAAGCGCCCGGCTCACGGATGGCGATGTCGAGTGGATCTGCGACGTGATCACCTCGGCACGAGGTTGACCTCCGCCATTTCACCGGAGGTACCGCCGACGAACATCGGTACCGGCGGCCGGCTTGCGCTGGGGGCGGCCACCGGGCTCGTAGCCGTCGTGCTGAGCTGGAATGCCAGTGAGCTGGGCGATCGCTCGCACTGGTGGGCGACAACGACGGCAATCCTGCTGGCTGCCCTTCTCGCCGGCGCGTGGCCCTTGGCACGCACGCTGCTGCCTCGGCCGGGTGCCGTGCCGCTGACGCTGGTGGCGTGGCTGGCCGCGGTATACGGCTGTGTGCCCGAGACCGACCAGGTGGTGGGGGTCGCCATGTTCGTCGCAATGGTCGCACTCGTGGAGCTTGTTGCCAGCGAGTACCTGCCCTTCGGGTGGCAACTCGGCATCATCGGCGCGGTCCTGTGGGCCGGCCTCTACGGCGCCACTGGTCGCCAGAGTGCACTTGTTGGTGCACTGTTCGGTGCGTGGCCAGTGGTGCTCGGCCCGTTGGTTGCGCTGCTGTCCCGCCTACGCCGTGCATCCCTCGGGGTGCGGTGGGCCGTGGCGGCAATGGGCACTGGTGCCGCACTGGTAGTGGCCCGAACGGGAGCGCTCGCCACGACGATCGGGCCGGCGCTGCGCTCGGTCGCGCTGTGGGGGTCCGCCTCGCTGGCGGTGTC
>JAYVVY010000059.1:0-4663 GCA_043786575.1 Ilumatobacteraceae bacterium | reverse complement strand
ACCTTCGGTGCCGACGATCGTCAACCGCACGTCGCCCCACGTGCCGAGGCCGTCTGCTGTGAGGTAGTCCAGCCGGTGATCGCCGACGATGCCGTTCGCGACCAGTGTCATCGTGCCGATGTCCTGCATCGCCGGATGCTCTGGGCAGGCCACGTTGCCCGCTGCGGCCAGCCGCACTTCGGCGTTGGCGGACGGCCCATCGGCGCCAACTGCGACCGCGAGAAACTGGTCCGCCTGATGCGAGCCGATGTCGACGAGGATGCCGCCTGTCGCGCTGTCGTCCCAAAACCAACTCGGCCGGTGCTTTGCACTCAACAGGTGCGGGCCGGCGCCGATGACGTGCACGATCGTGCCGATTGCACCCGACCGCGCCATGGCCACTGCTTCGCCGATTGCCCGGTTCTCGAACCGTTCGGAGAACAACACGGTCCAAGGCCGCCCGGGCCGACCGCCGATTGCTGAGCGAAGCGCTTCGAGCTGGGCGACCGTGGTGACACCGGGCTTGTCGCTGAGCACCTGCTTGCCGGCACGTAGCGCGGCCATCGCCACGGCTGCCCGCTCCGACGGCACGCCGGCGAGTACGACCAATGCAATCGACTCGTCGGCGAGGATGTCGTCAGCGCTGCGTTCCTGAGACTCCTTGCGCCAGCCGGCGTACTTCCCCACGAGCCCACCCTCGGGAGCGTGAGCGACGGCAGTCGCACCCGCTGCGACGAGGCGGTCGACCATCTGGAACAGGTGCAGATGGTCGGCCCCGATGACCGCGAACCGCACCGACGCGCTCACGACGCGGCCCCTGTCACGACACGGCCCCTGTCACGACACGACCCCTGTCATGACACGACCCGGGTGGCGGCTTCGAAGTCGAGCGTCCACGTGTTTGCGTCGTTGGTCAGTTCGTGCACCATAGACTCGTGCTCGATCGTGCCCCACGGGCCCTCGTGGCGCGGGTGGCCACTGATCGGCTGCTCTGCGCCGGCCACCATGAACGAGCCGGTGGACGAGAACTCGACAGCACCCGACGACGGCGACGACCACGCGACCTCGAACCCGTCTGCTGTCTGGCCGACGACGGGCTCGCTCGCAGTGATCGCGGTGATGAATGTTTCGAAGTCGCCGTCGTCCTCGTCGTTGCCGACCTCGACAATCCACACGTTGTCCGGGCCACCGTCGGCGATCAGGTCGTACGGCTTGGTGAACGTGCGGGCGGGCACGCCAGGGTCGTTGGCCCTGAACGTCGCCGTGCGCCACGACCAGAGAGCGATGTGACCGCCGTCCTTGGTGAGGATGGTCCAGTTGCCAACCTGGCGAACATCGTCGAAGCGGTCCTGCGGCACGAACGCGTGAGTGAACTGGCGGTACGGGAAGACTGACCACAGCACTGCATCGGTGGCCTCGCTCCACGCGGGTTGGTAAATGTGCACGGCCGTGCGCCGGTACTGGGCACTGCGCGGCATCGAGGCCTCGCCCGTCCAGTAGCCGGGAGCAGGGTCGTCGTTCCAGTCTTCGGTGACCTTCGGGGCGGTCAGCGGATGCGTCGTGAAGACCATCGCGTCCTCATCGATGGCGGCCTGCCAGATGTGCACCTGGTCGCGCATCTGCCCGAAACGGTGGTCGAGCACAGTTGCGAGACTGACCTTGCGGTGGCGGTAGGCGTAGGTGTTGGCCTCGCTGAGGAAGCCGAAGTTGACGATTGCCTGGAACTTGTGCAGCCAGGCCCGAACCAGTTCCGGATCATTGCCGTTGATTGCGGCGATCAGCTTGACCTGTTCGAAGAGCTTGGTATCCCACAGCTTGTGCTCGGTCGCTTCCGCCAGCCCGGTACGGGCCATCTGCCACAACCCGAGACCACCGAGGCTCCACCAGAACGGCAGGTTGGCCGGGTCGGCGAAGTCCTTGCCGTAGGGCGCGACCGGCGCGTCCTCGAGCGGTGCGTTCGGGTCGAGAAACACGCCGTGGCGCTCGCGCACGACGCTCTCCTGGTCGTCGATCGCGATGTCGACGAGCAACTGTGGTGGCCGGTAGCGCGTGCCGACAGCGAAGTATGTCACGGTGCCGTCAGCGTCGGATGGGTACTCGGCCAGCGTGTCGTCGAACAGGAACTTGGCGGTGCCGAACGTGTCTTCGTCGAGCGATGACAGTTTGTCCTTCTTATACGTACGCCCGCGCGGCGCCGTGTAGCAGCCAGCCTGCGTGTGTGCGGCTATGTCCAGCACGCACAAGTCGAGCGCCATCGCCGCCGCCTGCACCAGCTCGGGGTCGTTTGCTTGCTCGGCCAACAGGTGCAGCGGCGTCATGTTGAGGCGCATGTACACGTTGCTGTGCCACTCGAAGAAGCCCAACTTGCCTCGCTCGGCCACCCACTCGAGGATGTCCGGCCTGGCGCGAGCCATGTGCTCGGCGCCGGTGAGCCCCGTCACGGGGAACACCTCGTCGGGGAAACGCTGACCACCGAGGTACTCGATGGTCAGGCCGATCATCCTGTGATTCTCGGACCAGAACCACAGATTGTCGAGCCGCTCGTCGGGCAACGGATCGTCGTAGCGGTACCGATTGGCGATCACTCGCTGGTTGATCGCTTCGATCACGTCCGGCGAGAGGCGCGTGCTGTCGGTCTCGCCCTGTCCCAACACCAGCAGCCAGTTCAGAAACATCAGGTCGAAGTCGCGAGTGTCCTGCCAGGTGTCGATCTTCTCGAAGGTGGCGGCGAAGGATTCGACGGTGATGTCCTCGATCGCCCACGTGTAGTCGGGCTCCCGGGTAGCGCGGGCGAGATGCGTCGCCACACCGACCGGGCTGCCGACGTGCGGGGCTGCCGTCGCGAACTTCAGGTATGCAGTCGCGCGCTCCTGGTAGATCGCCTCGTCCATCAGGCCGGGGCTGCCGGGCGCAGCCAGCACCGTGGCAGCGGTGATCTCCACCGGTACGGCAATCGAGGTGGTGGTCACGGGGGCGTCGGTGGTTTCTGGAGCCGTCGTCGAGTCCGCGCCGGCAGTGGTATCGGCGGCACCGTCGCCACCGTCATCGTCGCTGCACGCGACCACGCCCACGGCCAGGGCGCCCGTGGACACCTTCAAGAACTGACGTCGACCGAATGGGTTCGTCACTGATGATTCCCCTTTGTTGCAGATTGGTTGGTTGATGATGAGGTGTGACTGCGCGTGGAGGCCCGAACGGTGAGCGCGACAGGCAGGGTGATTTCGGCGCGATCAGCGGAGCCCGAGAGCAGCTGTGCAATGAGGTCGAACGCAACGTCGCCAAGTTGCTCGACGGGTGCCGAGATCGTGGTCAGCGTCGGGTCGCTCATCGCCGCGGCAGCAATGTCGTCCGAGCCCACCACGGACAGGTCGTGGGGCACCGACCGTCCCGCCGCCCGGTACCCGGCCACGATGCCCAGCGCCTGTAGGTCGTTGAAGGCGAGCACCCCGGTCACGTTCGATGCCATCAGCTGTGCGGCGAGGGCGATGCCGGCCTCGAAGTCCGGTCGCGCCGGGCCGAGGGTGGTGAGGGCGGGCAACCTGTGGATCGCGCGGTCGCGCTCGCGGCTGGACCAGTACGAATTCGGGCCACGCACAACGGCGATCGATCGGTGGCCGGCGGCGCGGAGGTGGGTGACGCCGAGCTCGATGATCGCCTGCTGGTCGAGTGCTACCGACGCCACGCCCTTGGCGCGGCGGTTCACGAAGACGAGCGGCGCGGCGCCAACAACCTGTAGCCACTTCTCGGTCCCGGCGATGGGACTGCACACCACGAAACCATCGACGCTGCCGACCAGCGCGCGCGCTTCGGATAGCTCGTCCGCCTCACGTTGGTCGGTGTCGGCCAGCAGCATCGTGAGCCCGCGACGCCGGCAGCCCTGCTGCACCGAGCGCACCACGTGGGCGAAGAATGGGTTGGTGATGTCGGGGACGAGAACGCCGATGGCCCCGATCCGCCCACCGGCCAGCTGTCGCGCAGCCCGGTTTGGGATGTAGCCGAGCTTGTCGATGGCCGCGTGCACGGCCGCCCGCGTCGGCTCACCGATCAGCGCAGGACGGCTGAGCACGCGCGACACCGTGCTGGAGTGCACGCCGGCTTCGGCGGCGACATCAGCGAGTGTGACTGCCTGGCCTGACACTGCTGCTCCCACCGCCTCGGGATCGACAGTGGACGAGACGGCGGGGCGAGCATACAATCCTCCTCGTCGTCGTGCAAGCGCTTGCACCAACGTGAGGGAGCCTTGTGAACCAGCCGCAGGAGCCAGTGGGAATGCCCGCAATCCGCCCCGGCCGCGCTATCACCGGCATGTCGGCGATACTGCTGCCGTTCCTCGCCGACGGCACCATTGATTGGGCAGCATTCGAGGCGCACGTTGTGCGCACCAGCACTGCAGGGCTGCTACCCGCCGTCAACATGGACACCGGATACGTGCAACTGCTGGGCAGCGCAACGGCCATTCAAGTGCTCGACCGCACGGCAGCGCTGACGGGTGGTCGCTTCGTCGCCGGCGCCTACGTGGCGGACTCTCCGGGGGACCGACACGACGCCTCGGCGCTGCTGCGAGCTGCGCACGCGATCAGCAATCGTGGTGGCACACCGGTGGTGTTCCCGTCGCACGGGCTCGGCTCACTGAGCGAGACGGATTGGGTCGCTGCCCATGCCAAGGTCGGCAGCGAGGTCGGCA
>JAYVVY010000058.1:0-26274 GCA_043786575.1 Ilumatobacteraceae bacterium | reverse complement strand
TCACCCCCGATTACTCGATCGTGGCCAACCGCATCCGCGACGAGGCCACTGACGATTGGAACGACCAGGTTGCAGTGGACCGGTTCGTCGGCAAGGGCGGCACGTTCGTGCGCGGCCGCGGTCGCCTTGGTGGACTGGGTCGGGTAGTGGTGGGCGACGAGACGTACAGCGCCCGGCGCGGCGTGGTGATTGCCACCGGAACATCGCCAGCGATCCCGCCTGTGCCCGGTCTCGCCGAGGCGGCGCCGTGGACCAACCGCGACGTGTTCAAGATTCGCAGCGTGCCTGGGTCGATGATCGTGCTCGGTGGCGGTGCGATTGGGTTGGAGTTGGCGCAGGCTTTCTCCAGGTTTGGTTGCAAGGTCACCGTTGTGGAGGCGCTCGAACGAATTCTCGCACCCGAGGAGCCGGAGTCCAGCGAGCTGGTGGCAACCGTGCTGCGGGCAGAAGGCATCGACATTCGTACCGGCTCCGCTGCCGCCACGGTCTCGCGCAGTGACGAAGGTGTGCTGCTGACGCTGGCCGATGGCAGCGAGATTCGGGCCGACGAAATTCTGGTTGCGGCCGGCCGCGCGCCAAACGTGCGCGGCATCGGCCTGGGCACTGTTGGCCTCGATGAAACGGCCCGGCCTTCGTTCACGGTTGACGAGCGGATGCGGGTGAACGGCGTTGACGGTGTGTGGGCGATTGGCGACATCGCAGGAAAGGGCGCCTTCACGCACATGGCCGTGTATCAAGCCAGCATCGCCTTCGATGACATCACCGGCGCCGAGTCGCCGCGTCTGGCGCAGGATCATGCCGTGTCACGGGTGACCTTCACCGACCCTGAAGTCGGCTCGGTTGGCATGACCGAGGCGCAGGCCCGGGCTGCAGGGCTGAACGTGCAGGTAGGTCTGGCAAACAGCGCCACCTCCAGCCGCGGTTGGCTGCATGGTGAAGGCAACGAGGGCTTGATGAAGCTGATCGTCGATGCCGACAGGGGCATCCTGGTCGGTGCCACGTCCGTTGGCCCACGAGGCGGAGAAGTGCTCTCGATGTTCAACCTCGCGGTTCACGCCCGGGTCCCTGTCGCGGAGCTGCGGTCGATGATCTACGCCTACCCCACCTTCTACCGCGGCGCACTCGATGCCCTCGCCAATCTGGGATAACAGAAGCGTCGTCAGAGTCCTAGCGACGCTTCCCGATTGTGTCTACAATGCTGCAGGTCGGGCCGGTCCCGACCTGACAATTGAGGGGGAAAGAATGGCATCTCGACAGCACAGGCGTCCGCGCCGAATGGTCCTTGCCGTAGCAGCGTTCAGCATGGTCATGGCTGCCTGCGGAAGCGATGACAACTCGAGTTCGGGGGACTCGAACACCACAGTCGCAGCGGTCACCACGGAAGCGGCCGTTACGGATACCACCGCCGCGGTTGAGGCCGGTGGCGGTGCCGCCGCGGCAGACGCACGCGTCGAGGCCTTCCGGCAGCCGCTCGCCGCGCTGCCGCTGAGCGCTCCCATCAAGTTGGAAGCCGGCAAGAAGCTCTTCTATGTGCAGTGCAGCGTCGCCGCCTGTGCCGAGATCGCGGTCGGCCTCGAAGCCGCCGCCAAGGCTGCCGGCTGGGAATACGAGACTGTGTCGCACCAGGACACGCCCGAGACCGTTGCGTCCGCGTTCGACGCAGCCATCGCAGCCAAGCCCGACGTGGTCATGACCAGTGGGAATCCGCGCGAGTGGTTTGCATCACAGCTCGCCACGTTGAAAGAGCAGAACATCCCGGTGGTGGCCTGGTCGCTGCCTGAGGCGTACGAGCCGGGCGACGGCATCTCGGTCAACCTGCTGACCAACGACGACTACTACTTCTACGGTGTGCTGATGGCCGATTATGCCGCCGTCACCTCGACCACGAAGAACATCCTGTTCGTCGGCCTGCCCACCTTCCCGGTGCTCTCCACCGTGCAGCAGGGCTTCGAGGACGAGATCGCCGTTGCCTGCCCGGACTGCACAGTTGACGTCACCGAGGTCGCAGTCACCGACCTGGGGACCAACCTGCCCGGCCAGATCGTGTCGAAGCTGCAGGCCACGCCCGATCTCGACATGGTCGTCTACGCCTTTGGCGGCATGCTCTTCGGTGTGCCCGATGCCATCGAGAGCGCAGGTCTCGGCGCCCAGGCCAAGGCCGTGTCACAGGCTGGCGGCCCGATGAACTACAGCTTCATCGCCGCCGGGCAGCATCAGGTCGCCGAAGTCGGTCTCGCCTCCGAGCTGTTGGGCTGGCGTGCAGTCGACGCCGCTGCTCGGATACTTGCCGGTGAGGGCCCCGGCCGTGCCGACACGCCAGCCGACGCCGTCGTCGCCGGCCACCCCGACATCCTTGCCGGGGGTCTGCCGCTGCAGATTCTCGAGGCTGACACGATTGCCGATCCGACCGTCCTGTGGCCCGGCGTGGTCGGGTTCCAAGACCTCTTCACGGCACTCTGGGCGGGCTGAGTCACACATGTTGGCGACGTGTCCATCCGGAGCAATCCGGTGACGACCGAACTGGCTGAACGAGAAGGGGCCCGGAGCAATCCGGGCCCCTTTCCGGTCCTTGACGTCGTCGCGCTCTCCAAGACCTACCCCGGTCAGGTCGCGCTCGATCAGGCGCAGCTGCGTGTGATGCCGGGCGAGATCCATGCGCTCGTCGGTCAGAACGGGTCGGGCAAGTCCACACTCATCAAGATCCTGGCCGGCTACGTGAAAGCCGACCATGGCGGCGAAGCGTTCTTCGGTGGCGAGCAGGTCGATCTGTGGGCGCTCGACCGCGAGGTTCGGCGCCGCATTCGAATTGTTCACCAAGATCTCGGACTGGTGCCGTCGCTGTCCACGGTCGAGAATCTGGGCCTGGGTCGCGGCTATCACACCGACGCGATCGGCCGAATTCGTTGGCGGTTGGAGGTGCAGCGAGCGCAGGAGCTGCTGCTGGCGTTCGGCCTTGCCCCCGATGTTCGTCAGCCGGTGGCGACGCTGTCGGCGGCCGAGCGCGCGGCTGTTGCAATCATGCGCGCACTACAGGACTGGGACGTCAACAAGCCCGGCTTGTTGGTCTTGGACGAACCGACAGCATCGCTCAACAGGGGCGAGGTCGATGCGTTGTTCCGCGAGGTGCGCCGCGTGGCTGACCAGGGCGCCGGTGTGTTGTTCGTCAGCCACATGTTGGACGAGGTGTTGGAACTGGCCGACCGCGTCACGGTGTTGCGCGACGGCAAAGTCGTGGCATCCGGCGAGGCCGCCAAGGACCTCGACGAACGCCGTCTTGTGGAATTGATCGTAGGTCGGGCCGTTGCCGACCTGTACCCGGATGCCGGCCAGGTCGTCGGCCGCCCGGTCCTCGAAGTCGAGAACGTGTTCGGCATGACGTTGCGCGGTGTCACTCTGAAGGTGCACGAAGGCGAAGTGCTAGGCGTCGCCGGGCTGGTCGGGTCCGGACGTGAAGAGGTTGCCGGCGCCCTCTTCGGAGCGACGCCGCGCTTCGCCGGCAAGGTGTTGGTGGACAAGCGGAAGGTCTTTGCGACGCCACGCGATTCCATCCGTGCCCGCATTGCCTTCGTGCCCGCAGACCGCAAGGCCGTCGGGCTCGACATGCAAGAGCGGCTCCACGAACACATCGTGCTGCCCCGTCTGGGTCCTCTGCAGGGCAAGGTGCGCCTGCATCATCAGACCGCGCGCCGGGAAGCCGCTCACTGGGCGAAACAGCTCGATGTGCAGCCCCCGCTGCTCGGCAGGCGAATGGAGAAGTTCAGCGGCGGCAACCAGCAGAAGGCGGTGCTCGCCCGCTGGCTGCGCACCGAACCGAAGGTGTTGCTGCTCGATGAGCCGACACAGGGTGTCGATGTCGGAGCGAAGGCTGCGATCTATCGCAAGATCCGCGACTCGGCCGACGAGGGCATGGCGGTGCTGGTCGCCTCGTCCGACGCGGAGGAACTGGTCAACGTGTGCGATCGTGTGCTCGTGTTTCGGTCTGGGAGCGTCGCTATCGAATTGCGTGCCAACACCCTCAGCGTCGAACGACTGATTGCCGAGACGCTCGGAGCGACCTCGCATCGCAAGAACATGCGAGTGGGTCGCGAACCCATCAAGGTGAAAGTGATTCGCGAGGGCGACGCGGCGCAGCCCCCGCCGCCGCCGGCGGTGGCGCCGGCGACAAGTCCGGAGAAGGAGAACAAGGTTGCCGGTGGTCGGTTTGCTCGTCTCGCGCGTGCCGCCGTTGCACGGTTGAAGGCCAGAGGGTGAGCGGAATGCGCATTGACGAACGCACTGGTGAGGTCACTCACCGGACGACATTGAAAAAGAACAAGATCACTCGTCGACACAAGGTGGTCGACGAACGCATCGAGAAGACGAAGAAGATCGATAGTCGCTTCGACACTCGCCGGTCGCCCATCAAGTGGAAAATGTTTCACCCGCGCAACATCGGTGTCGTGTACCTGTACGGGTTGATCTGGGTCGTCTTCACGATGTGGGTACCCGACACGTGGCTCACATGGCTGACTCACCGTTCGGTACTCAACCAGAACGCCATCCTGGTCGTGGTCGCAATCGGTCTACTCGTCCCGCTCTCTGCTGGCGTGTTCGACCTATCGATTGCGGGCACGATCTCCGCCAGTGCAGTCATGGTGTCGTGGGGCCTCGTCGAAGCGAAGTGGTCGATTCCGGTCGCCATCGCCGCCGCGCTGACGGTGGGGGTCCTCGTCGGCAACCTCAACGGATTCCTCGTCGTGAAGATTCGTATCGACTCGTTCATTGCCACGTTAGGTACCAGCTCTGTGCTCACTGCCTTTGCGGTGTGGCGCTCGAGCAACCGCTCTATCCTGGGCTTCCCCGACGCGTTCAAGTCGATCACCACAGAGTTCGCGTGGGGACTGAACAAGACAGTGCTCGTCGCCCTGGTGTTGGCATTCGCGGTGTGGTTCGTGTTCGAGCACACGGCCCTGGGCCGCTATCTGTTCGCGACCGGCGGCGCCCGTGATGCGGCCCGTTTGGCCGGCGTGCAAACCGATCGGTACGTCTGGGGTTCGCTCGTCGTCTCCGCGATCTTTGCGTCGATTGCCGGCGTGTTGCTCGCGTCGCAGTTCGGGTCGACGCAGGCGCAATCCGGTGGCCCGTACCTGCTTCCCGCCTTTGCAGCAGCGTTCCTTGGCTCCACACAGTTCAAGAGTCGGTTCAACGTATGGGGCGCGGTGCTGGCCGTCTTCGTGCTGCAGAGCGGCGTGAAGGGCTTGCAATTGGCCGGCGTTGGTACGACGTGGATCGAGTCGCTGTTCTTCGGCGTCGCGCTCGTCGTCGCCGTTGGCTTCTCGTCGTTCCGCAAGCGGGTGCACGGCGGCCAACGACGCTGGTGGCGCCGCGAGGAAAGCGGGCCGGAGCACTTCCTCGGCAAGCTGATGGGTTGGGGACGGGTCAGCGGCGAACAATCGCAACACAACGCAGAGAAGTGGTGGTTCGACCCGGAAGACGCCGAGGGTCATCACATCAAACCGGAGTAGCGGTGTGAGGAGCAATCGTCAGGGCGATCGAGGAATGGACGCAAGATGCAACTGAAGAGCAAGCACAAGACGCACTATGTGACGAGTCGGAGCGCCTGATGAGCCTGGTTGGAGCCAAAGTTCTACGCAAGGAAGACCCCCGCCTGCTGGCCGGCACCGGCCAGTTCGTGGATGATCTGTCACCGGTCGGCTGTGTCTTCGCGTCGTTCGTGATGTCCAGCGAGGCGCATGCGCAGATTGTCTCGATCGATGTGCGCGAGGCGCTGGCCATCGACGGTGTGCTCGCGGTCTACACCGCAGAGGACTTCGCCGAGTTCCCCAATCTTCCCGGTGGTCTGCCCGACCTGGAGCGCCCGATACTGGCGCGCAACACCGTGCGTTTCGTCGGTGAGCCGCTTGCCATCGTGGTTGCCGAGGACCGCTACCTTGCGGCCGACGCCGCCCAGTCGATCATCGTCGAGTACGACACCCTGCCGGTGATGGTGACCATCTCCGACGCCACCGCAGATGGTGCACTGCCGTTGCACCAGGCACACGGCTCGAACGTTGTCACCGTCGTGCCGATGCTCGATGACCTGGAACGCCAGATCGACAAGTGCGACATGCGCGCCTCACTGCACATCGTCAATCAGCGATGCGTCGCGGCGCCGATCGAGCCCATCGCGTGCCTTGCGGACTGGACGCCCAGCGGCCTCACCATGTGGGCCACTGTTCAGGCGCCGCATCACCTGCGTAACTATCTGGCCACGTGGCTCGATGTTCCGCAGAGCCGTTGCCGCATCATCGCCCCTGACGTCGGTGGCGGGTTCGGCGCAAAGATTCCGTGGTACCCGGAACTGTTCGCGGCGCCCGTGCTCTCGAAGCTGTTGCGCCGCCCGGTGAAGTTCGCTCAGACGCGTTCGGAGGCGATGGTGCAGATGTCGCCGGGACGTGACCAGGAGCACGACCTCGATATCGGGTTCGACCGTGACGGCCGCATCAAGGCGCTACGCGTGGTTATCTCGCAGAACCTCGGGGCATACCCCGACCCCACCGGTCTCGGCCTCGCTGTCCTGACCTCGTGGATGGCGGCTGGTGCGTACAAGATCGCCGATGTGCAGACCTCGTTCCGGACGGTCACCACCAACACCACGCCGGTTGCTGCCTACCGCGGCGCGGGCCGCCCGGAAGCGGCCTTCTCGATCGAGCGCATGCTCGATCTGGTGGCATACCGCACCGGCCTCGACCCAGCCGAGGTTCGCCGGCGGAACTTCATTCCACCCTCGGCGTTCCCGTACGCGACACATAACGATCCGGTGGTGTATGACTCGGCCGACTTCCCCGCCGCGCTGGCCGAGTGCCAACGACTGATGAACTACGACGCTCTGCGCGCCGAGCAGGCGGAACGCGCCAACGACCCGGCCACACCGCTCCTGGGCATCGGCCTGTCGTGTTGGCTGGAAATCGCCGGTTTCGGCCCGAACGGTTCGCTGGAAGGCTTCGGCCACCTGGCCTCGTGGGAGTCCGCACAGGTGCGTATTCAGCCCGATGGCTCGGCGATCATCTTCGCCGGCTCATCGCCGCACGGCCAGGGCCACGAGACGGTGTTCGCCCAAATTGCATCCGACGAACTGGGTATCTCCTTCGACCGCATCGAGGTGCGCATGGGCGACACGGCCACCGTGCTGCAGGGCATCGGCACGATGGGTTCGCGCGGTGTGGCCACCAGCGGTTCGGCAGTGAAAGTCGCGTCTGCTCGTGTGCTGGCGAGGGCCAAGAAGGTGGCTGCGCATTTGCTGGAGGCAAGTGAGTTCGACCTGGAGGTATCTGACGACGCGTTCAACGTGCGCGGCTCTCCGGGCAAGAAGGTCGGGTGGTCGAATGTGGCGTGGGCGTCGTTTCAGCCGCTGTCGTTGCCGCCCGAACTGCAGGCCGGCTCGCTGGAGGAGCGGCTGTTCCACGAGTCGCCCAACTTCTCCTACCCGTCGGGTGCGTACGGTTGCGTCGTCGAGATCGATCGTGAGACAGGCGATGTCAGCATCCGCGACATGATCATCGTCGACGACTGCGGCACCGTCATCAACCCGCTGCTGGCGGAGGGGCAGGTTCATGGAGGTGTTGCGCAGGGCATTGCCCAGGCCCTCTTCGAGGGCATGGTCTACGAGCCCACCACCGGCCAGCCGATCACGTCCAACTTGCTCGACTATCTCGTTCCGTCGGCCGCTGATCTGCCCGACTACATCTCGGGTCGGATCATCACGCTGTGTCCCAACAACCCGCTCGGGGCAAAGGGCATCGGCGAGTCAGGGGCGGTTGGTGCGCCAGCCGCAGTCATCAACGCGGTGGTCGACGCGCTGCGTGGGTTTGGTGTCGAACACATCGACATGCCAGCCACGCCCGAGAAGGTCTGGCAGCTCATGCAAGGGGAAACATCGTGAGTCGTGAGGTTGAAGTTGCCGTAGTCGTCAATGGTCGTCGCTCGAAGCGTACGATCGATGCTCGCACGCTGCTGGTGCACTACATCCGAGAACACGAACGGCTGACCGGCACGCATGTCGGTTGCGACACTTCGAACTGTGGTGCGTGCACGGTGCTGCTCGACGGTCAGTCGGTGAAGAGTTGCACTCTCTTGGCCGTCCAGGCCGACGGCGGCGAGGTCACCACCATCGAAGGCCTCAGCGGGCCGTATGACGGCTTCACTGCGGTCCAGGAGGGCTTCCGGCAGTGCCACGGTCTGCAATGCGGTTACTGCACTCCAGGCATGGTGATGGCTGCGACCGGTCTCATTCAGGAATGCAACGGCGAGCTGACCGATGCGGAGATTCGGGAGGGTCTGGAGGGCAACCTGTGCCGCTGTACGGGCTATGAGATGATCATTCGGTCCGTTCGCTGGGCAATCGATCACCCCGCGTGATCTAGAAGTCGGGGCCGTGGAGACCGACCGCCTGGTGTGTGATGCAGCCGCGCTCGACGCGATAGATATCGGTGCCCGTGACCGTTGTTGTGCCGTCCTTTGAGATCGCCCACTCAACGGATACCTCGCCGCTGGGGAGCAACTGTGGTGCCGAGCACTCCAACGTGGTGGCGCCAAGCCGCTCGGGAACCGTACGGAAATAGTCCGCGATTCGAAACCAGCCGCGATGAGCGTCGGTAGACCGGGTGAGGACTGCGTCGAGTGCGTAGTCGGCAGCCATCGCGATTGAGTCCCGCCGATCGACGGCGCGTAGGTGGCGGGCGACAACTTCGACGGCCGGACGAGCGCTGAGCCGCTCGAACACCGGGGCGAGCCGAGCGCGCCACTCACCGAGATCGACGTAGTCGCGAACGCTGGCGACCGTGCCGCTGTCTGGGTCGACGGTGATCACGCCATTACACAGGACGGTGTGCTCCTCGCCGTCGATCCAGAAACGATCGGCGCGCTCGACCCAGGCGGTGTTGCCCTCGTAGGCGGCGCTGATGACGTCCCAACGAACCTCATCGGACCAGCACAGGATGGGCGCCAGCATCGCGATCACCTGCACTCGACCGGCCGCGGGTGGATGCGGCATGTTCTGCCACGCGCAGGTGGGCGCGAGCATCTGCTCGAGGCGCCGCAGATCGCGAGTCGCCACCGCCGTCAGGAGATTGCCGACGGTCTGCGCTGTGGTGGCCGCCACTCAGCCCTCGTTGCGATTGGCGCTGACGGCCTCGGCGGAGGCCTCGCGCAGCGCCTCCAGGTCCTGGTTGTCGGTCCAGAACGATGCGAACCCCGCAGCCGCGAGGTGCTCAGCGGTGATCTGCAGCGCGATGTCGTGGCGGACGTGCTCGGCGGCCAACAACGCAACCGCGCGGTCGTCGCTCCACATGCCCCACACGTCATCGTCGGTCATTGCCGCAATAAGCGCCTGGTCGTGGTCAGCCACGACGATGGAGATGCGGCAGCGAAGCCGCGTAAGGACCACCTCCGGCGAGCTGTACGAATGGATGTACACCCGGCCGCCCATCGGCGAAATGTCGCCGTAGGCAATCGTGAACACTTCGACGCCGCGGGCGATCGCGTCGTCGACTGCTTCCACCAGCTGACCGGATTCGGTGGGCCAGATGGAGAGCCACAGGGACTTTCGTGCGCTCTCGATGACGTCGATGGCGCGGGTTGCGATGTCGGTGAGCCCGGCGAGGTGTTGCACCACTCGTGCCGTCGGCGCGGGCCCGATGGACGGCAACACCGATTCCAGGCCCCTGATGGTTTCGTGCGTCTCGCGGCGCAGGCGGCCGATCAAGGCGTCGGCAGGGAGCGGCACGTACGACACCGCGTTGCCGTCATCGGTGACCTCAAACGCGGCGCCGCGTGCGACCAGCTTGGCCAACGTCTCGTACACCGTGCTGCGCGGCACGCCCGACGACTTCGCTACCTCGTAGCCGTTCATCGGTGCGGCGGCGGCGAGCAGCGCAATGTAGGCCTTTGCCTCGTACCCCGAGAGCCCTGCATTCTTGAGAAGTTCGAGCGCCTGTTCGGTGGACACGGGGATGACCGTAGTGGATACGCCCTGCTTGGTCATTGAGGTAGAGCCATGGAGGTTGCTCATCCAGGCGAATCGAGCAGCACTGGGTAACTGCCCCACACGACCCGGGTCGTGCTGCTGTCCAGTGCGGGTGGATGGTTCGGGTTGGGGCGAGCGCCAGCGCGCAGCATGGCGCCGGCCATGAGGGCGACAGCGCCGAGTAGATGCGGCTCGTCAGACTCGGCCGGGGGCTGCTCGATCCCTCCCGCCAGCTCCTGACCCAGACACGCGTGCGTGCCGTGCCCGAAACTCAGGCCCCAGGCAGGCACGCCGTCAGGCAACGAGCGGTCTGGCTGAAACTCGTGTGCCGCGTCTCCGAAGATGCTCGGGTCTCGGTTGGCCTGCTCGACGCTGATCTCGACGGTCTGTCCGTCGGCGATGACTCGGCCCGACCGAAGCTCGATCGCGACAGTGGCAGTTCGCCGAGCGATCGGGCTGGCGGGATGCAGCCGCATCGACTCATGGACGAACCGTTGCCGCAGGACATGGTCGTCGATGAGAGTCGCCCGGTCGCCGGGGTGCTCGGCGAGCCACTCGAAGATGTGATGCATCGCGTGAACCAGTTGTGCCGAGGTGGAATGCGAGCCGACCCACGGGAAGTAGGCGACCTCGCGCAGCAACGTTGCCGGGGTGATGGCAAGCCGGTCTTGGTTGCGGACGAGCGTGGTCAGCACATCACGCGATAGTTCGGACTCGGGCAGTAGACCGCGCTCGACCTGGGTGACCAGTGTGTGTCGCTCGGCGAGTGCTGGTTGGAAGTAGTCGCGGTCGAACTCGGCAAGCGCCCGGTCGCCTCTCTCGATGACGGCCGTGGTGTCGCCGGTGGCGTGAGCAACGGTCGAGGCCCGCGCCAGGGCTTCCATCAGTTCGTAGAACCGAGTCGGGTCGGCTGGCGTGCTCACGCCCGCGACCTCGACGGACAGCGTCATCATCGTGCGTTTGGCCAGGGGCAGCAAGTCGCCGCCACCGTTGCGGCGGGCAGTGTGCAGCACGTCGTCGATGATTGTGGGGATTCGGTCCCGTTCGTACCAGGCGAACGTGTCACGTCGAAAGAGGCGGTTCTCGAGGCGTCGGCGTGCCACATGTTCGTCGCCGTGAAGGTTGACGATCACCCCATTCATCAGGCGTTCGCCCTCGTCATAGAGTGCCTGACGGAGGTCGCGCGAGCGGAATGCTTCCCTCGCTTCCGAATACGTCGTTAGCTGTATCACTACTATCCCCCCTGCGGCTATGGTACTTCCCTGATGGCGACCAACGCGCAAGCCGCACGCTCAATGCTGGTGACCGGCGGGGCCCGCGGGTTGGGTGCCGCCATTGCTCACGCAGCGATCGCCGCGGGCTATCGGGTTGGCGTCGTCGACGTAGTTGGCCCGGCGGACGCTGTAACCGCCAATGGCAGTGCTGGCGGCGCGGTGTCGTTCGTTGCCTCTGTGTCGGACGAGCGCGCGATCGAGTCGGTCCTCGACCAGTTCGGTACGCCCGACGTCGTCGTCAACAATGCCGGCATCGTGCGCTTCGGTCCCTTGGTCGACCACGCGCTCGACGACTTTCGCGCCGTCGTCGATGTCAATCTTGTTGGGACCTACGTGGTGGCCCGCGCTGTAGCGCGCCGCTGGATGGCTGCACAGAGCCCGGGCGTCGTAGTCAACGTCACCTCGATGAACGGTCTCGCGGCCGGCCCGAACGCAGGGGCCTATGGAGCGACGAAGGCGGCGATTGCGCTGCTCACTTCGCAGATGGCCATCGAGTGGGGCCCGCATGGAATTCGCGTCAACGCAATTGCTCCGGGGCTGATCGATGCGGGCATGTCAGAACCGATTTACGCCGACCCCATCACCCGTCAGGCGCGTGAGTCCAAGGTGCCGCTTGGCCGACTCGGCACAGCTGCAGACATCTCCAACGTCGTGCTCTTCCTTGCCTCCGAGCAATCCGCGTACATTCACGGGCAGAACGTGGTGGTGGACGGCGGTGTCACCGGTTCGGTGATTGCTCATCTGCCGCGTCCGCTGTCTGTGGATTCCGTAGGAACCGACGCGTGAGCAGTGTTGTGGTGCTGGCCGGCGGCTCTCCCCACGCCCACGACTTTCCCGCCATCGGCACGGCACTGGCGTTACTGGTGAGCGAAATGGGCCACGTGGTGCAGGTGGTAGCCAATCCCGACCAGGCCGCGGCGCTGCTGGATGACGCTGACAGCAATCCCGTCGACGCGCTCGTCATCGACGGCCTGTGGTGGCGGATGCTGGGCGAGGCATACCAAGACTGGCGCGACGAGTTCGGCTACTCGCCATCACAGCTGACGCGCGACACGCTCACCTCGTTCGTGAACGACGGCGGCGGTCTCGTTGCGCTGCACACCACTGCCATCTGCTTCGACGATTGGCCGCAGTGGGGTGATGTCGTGGGTGGCTCGTGGCAGTGGGGCACGTCGGCGCACCCGCCCCTCGGCCCCGTTGCGGCGCGTGTGGTGGGGCAGCATCAGATCGTGGCCGGTCTGCCTGACGAGTTCGCGCTACGCGACGAGGTCTACGGCGACATGGTCATCGACGACGACGTCAATGTGCTCGCAGTTGCGAAGCGCCACGACGATGATGCCGATCAGCCAGTGGTCTGGAGCCACATGTACGGACTTGGACGGGTGGTGTTCGACGGGTTCGGACACGACGTCGCGTCGCTGCGGCAGCCGCATCACTCACAGCTCATCGAGCAGGCCCTCACCTGGGTACTGGGGGGCAAATGATGCGTCCGATCGAAGGAATGTCGGTACTGGTCACCGGTGGCGGTTCGGGCATCGGTGAGGGCATCGCCCGCCACTTTTGCGCCGCCGGTGCGCGGGTGACCATCTCGGGAAGGCGACCCGACAAGGTCAATGCGGTGGCCGAATCGATCGGTAACTCATGCCTCGCCGTGGTGGGCGACGTCACAGTTGCGGCCGACCGCACGTCAATGATCGCGGCTGCCGCCGCGCATGGCGCCGGACGCCTCGACGTACTGGTCAACAACGCCGGCAACATGTACCGCGGCCCGCTGGCAGAGCTCGACGAGAAGGCTGTACTGGACGTCTTTCACTCCAACGTCGTCGCGGCCATGATGATGACGCAGGGAGCGCTCGACCATCTGCGTTCAGCGCGCGGGGCAGTGATCTTCATCGGGTCGACGCACTCGCAGCGTGCCTTTCCCGGTGCCTCGCCGTACGCCGCAACCAAGGGGGCCGTCGAAACATTGACCGGAGTGCTGGCAGCGGAGCTTGGTCCGCAGCAGGTGCGCGTGTCGTGCATCCGGCCGGGTGGCGTGTTCACCGAGATCAACCAGCGCGCGGGGTTGTTCGACGACGCGACCGCGCTGGCACGGTTGGAAGGCCTCGCGCCGGCGCATGCGCTCGGTCGCCTGGGCACCGTCGCCGAGATTGCCGAGGGTGTCGAGTATCTCGCCCGTGCCGAATGGACCACGGGCAACGTGCTGACGGTCGACGGTGGGCTTGGCCTAGGAGTCACCAATGCTTGAGGGGGCACGAATTGAAGAATGACCAGAGTTCTGAGCCAGTGGTGGTGACCATCACGTCATATGAGGAGGCGAAGGAGGCCTACCGGCAGAAGGATCTACGCCAGGCGCTGTACGACGCCGGCGAGGTGATCATGGCCGACGTGCTGGTCAACCTGCACGGCGCCGAGCATCGCGATCGTCGCCGTCTCGAGAACCGACTTTTCCGTCGCGAGACCCTGGAGCTGTACGAGAACGAGCTGTTCCCTCCAATTCTCGCTGAGACGTTGGCCATCGACATCGAAGCGGGTCGCGCCGAGCTTGTCGATCTGGCGCACCGCATGTTGATGAACCTTGCTGCGCTGACGGCGGGCGTCGATCGACCGAAGGGCACAGCCGACGAAACGCGCCGGCTGTATGCGTCGCTGATGGTCTTCATCGAAGGGGCCACGCTGGCGCACTACACCGGCGACAAGGACGCCAAGCGTGCCGAGGTGGCCAGCGAGCTGCATCGCTTCGACCTCGAGTTCGTCACACCCTCACTCGAGCGCCGCCGCGCGTTGCTGGCGGCCGGCGCAGAACTTCCGAAGGACATCCTCTCCACCTTGGCGGCCAACGAAGACGCGTTGCACCTGCCGCATGAGGTCGTGGTTCGCGAGGTCGCGTTCTACCTGCTCGCGGGCGCGCACACGTCGGCGACGGCGTTCACCCGTGTCAGCCACAACATCTTCAAGTGGCTCGAGCAGCATCCGGAGGATGCGCCACTGGTGCACACCGACCGCCGGTTCATCCAACAATGCACGCACGAGACCATTCGGCTGCAACCGTCATCCCCGGTCGCGATGCGGTGGGCGCTGGAGGACATCACGCTGAAGTCCGGCACGTTCATTCCCAAGGGCGGCAAGGTCGTCATCGACCTGCTGTCGGTGAACCGCGACGTGAGCGTGTTCGGCGACGATGCCGCCGACTTCAAACCGCATCGCGTCACTCCCGACGGCGTGCCCGCCTACGGCCTCTCGTTCGGTTCGGGCATGCACGCCTGCATCGGACAGGACCTGGCCGCGGGGCTGACACCTGACGAGTCGGATTCGCAGAGCCAGCTCGCCGGCCTTGTGCCAGAAGCAGTCCAGGCGCTGTTCGACGCCGGCGCTCGCCCGGACCCCAACGACCCGCCGGTGATGGACGAGTCGACCAGTCGTCCGTACTTCGGTCGCTACCCGGTGCTCTTGTCGTAGAGCGTGATTAGCCGATGACCTTCCGTGACGCGTTGCCGAGCTGCCGCGCTCGTTCCATCGGGTCTACTCCCAGTAGCCCGTCGCTCTGTACCTCCACGCTCAGCACTACACCATCGGGAACACGAGCGAGCAGTGGGCGCAGCGGGAGCGATCCGTTGCCCGGAAGCAGGCGCCCATGACGTGCTTCCTGAATCAAGTCATCAGGGGTAGCGCTGACTATTGGCGCGTCGCAGAGTTGCACCCAGCCCAACACGCCTGCGGCGACGATTGCGTCCAACTCCTCGACACCGGCGCCCACGCGCAGGTGATGCAGCAGGTCGACCACCAACTCGCAGCCTGTCTGGCGGGCGATGTCGACGGCATCGGTTGGCGTGCTGGGGTCCGTCCATGCCATGTACTCCAGACCCAATCGCAGGCCCTTGGCTGTGCACTCCTCGCGCAGCGCTCCGACCGCCTCCACCGTTGCCGCCCGGTCGGCAAGATCCGAGACCACCAGGAGAGCCGATGCTCCAACCGCCACGGCCCGAGCGAGCAGCTCGTCGGCACTCGTCGCCGCCGCGGTGATGCGGTGCACTTCCACGTCGTGAATCCGGATGCCGCGCGCCTCTGCGTGCCGACGGACCTCCGCAAAGTCGACACCGCTCTGATGACCGGAGAGGCGCAATCCAACGCCGTCGAACCCGGCTGTGGCCGCAGCATCGATGATGGTCGCTGGGGTGCAATCCAGCATGGATCCGGCGGCCAAGATGAGCGGGTGATTCACCACCTCACGGTAGGCGTCGGCAAAGGGTTGCGTCCATGATCGACGTCCATGCTCACACGGTGCTTGCTGGAGTGATGGGGTGTGCTGGCCACTACGGTCCGGAGCTCAGCGTTGGCCCGGAGGGTCGGCCTCGGTTTCGAGTGGGCGACTACGTGCTCGACGGCGTCGACTACACCGGCACACCGTTCATGGACCCCGACGCGCGGCTGCGCTTGAACGATCACCTGGGCATCGATCTGCAGGTGCTCTCGCCGAACCCACTGACGTACTTCCACCACATCGAGACCGACGTAGCGATCGGCTTTTGCGAATGGCACAACAATGAGTTGGCTGCCGTGGTGGCAGATCACCCGGATCGCTTTCGTGGCTTCGCGCAGCTGCCGATGCAGGACATCGCAGCGGCCGTGAGCGAACTGCGCAGAGCAGTCACCGATCTTGGAATGCTGGGTGCGTACATCGGCACCGATTTCGGTACCGACTTCGACAGCGAGCTGCTCGATCCGCTGTGGGCAGCGGCAGTCGAACTCGACGTGCCGGTGTTCGTGCATCCCGCCCCGGCGGGCATCGACGGCCCACTGCGCGACCCGCGCATTCGCAAATACGACCTCGATCTTTCGCTGGGCTTCTTGTACGAGGAGACGCTCGCCGTTGCATGCTTGATCTACGGCGGCGTGCTGGACCGACACCCGGCGCTGGACGTATGCCTTTCACATGGGGGAGGGGCCGCGGCGTTCATGCTTGGTCGGCTGGATCATCAGGGCCGCACCCGGCCGTGGGCGCGTCAGAACCCTGTCGACTTCGCCGGCACGCTACGTCGGATGTGGTTCGACAATCACGTACACGACGCCGAATCATTGGTGCTGCTGGAGAGCAAGGTCGGCGTGGACCGGCTGGTCGTTGGCACCAACCTTGCTGGGTGGGATGCGCCGTACGAACCCGACCAGATTCCCTTCGTTGACAGCTACGACCTCAACGCGCGCCGCCTGCTTCGGCTCGACCGATGAGACAGTCGAGATGACGACCAGTCAGATCTCGACCTCGTCGCCGTCGAGCAGCAGCTTGATCGCACCGCTGGGGCACGCCCGTGCGATGCGCAGCAGCACATCGTTGGATGGTTGCTCGCCGCCGCGGGCGAGCTCGACCAGCTCGTCGCTGTCGAACACAAAGAACTCTGGTGCTGTTGCAACGCAGCGGCCGGCGCTGACGCATACGTCGGTGTCGAGGGCCACTTCGTACTGCATATGGAGAACAGGTTAATGCCCACGACAGTGCCCAGAGCAGTTGTCACCGGAGCCGCGCAAGGCATTGGCGCGGCGATCGCGGATCGCCTCACCGCCGATGGGTTCGACGTCGTCCGGCTCGATCTGAATGCGGGTGACGGAGTCATCGCCTGTGACGTCTCCAATCACGCAGCAGTGCACCGTGTTGCAGCCGATGTCGGCCCGGTGGACGTGCTCGTCAACAACGCGGGCATCTGGCTGTTCAGCGCATTGGAGGACACGACGCCGAGCGACTTCGAGCGAGTGGTGCGCGTCAACCTCGGCGGCACGTTCAACTGCACCCAGGCCTTTGGGCGTTCGATGCTGGACCGCGGTGGCAACATCGTCAACATCGTGTCGATCGCTGCTGTTGCGGCCAGCCCCGGCGTCGGGTCGTACTCGCCGTCGAAGTCTGGGGTGGTGGCGCTGACGCGCCAGACCGCTGTCGAGTGGGGTCCGCGCGGAGTGCGCTGCAACGCCGTCGGTCCCGGTCTGGTCCCGACACCCGGTGCGAGCGGTGTGTACCACGACGCCGAGGTGCGGCGAGTGCGTGCCAGGGCCGTGCCGCTGCGTCGGCTGGGCGAACCCGCCGATGTCGCCAATGTCGTTGGGTTTCTTGCCTCGCCTGCGTCGGCGTACGTCAACGGGCAGGTCATCTATGTCGACGGTGGTCTCACCGAAGCACTGATGACGTTGATCCCGCGGCCCGCCGAGCTTCCCGGCCCGCACCTCGACGATTGAACGACAACGACTACACGGCGTTGGCGGCCCAGCCTCCGTCGGCGTAGATGACCTCACCGGAGATGTACGAAGCCCGCGCCGACAGGAGAAATTCTGCGAGTTCACCGATCTCGTTGGGCTGGCCCACTCGGCCCAGTGGAACGCGGCCCGTCAGCCAACGAACCTGCTCGGGATCAGCCAACCTCTCGCCGGCCATCGGTGTGTCGATCGGCCCCGGGGCGATCGCGTTTGCCCGCACGCCGAGCGGCGCACCCTCCAGCGCGACGGCACGCGTGAGCGAGGCAATGGCACCCTTCGACGCGACGTAGTGGGCTTGACCGGGCACAGCGATGGTGGCGTTGACGGACGCGATCGTGACGATCGCTCTGGGCGACACATCGCCGACCGGGATGGCCCGAAGAAACGCGCGTATGGCCAGCCATGTGCCGGTCACATTGACGCGCAGGTGCCGCTCCCAGTCGGCCAGCGAGGTGTCGACGATCATGCTGCGCGTCCGGATGCCGGCACAGGTGACCAGACCATCAAAGGGGCCGTGCGCTGCCATGGCGCGTTCCCACCCCGCCTCATCGGTCACATCGAGCGCGACGATGCCGTCGGCCGCGTGCAGGTCGACACGAATGACGTCCCACCCCTCGCGGGTCAGCACGTCAGCGCATGCGGCGCCGATACCTGAGGCAGCGCCAGTGACGAGTACTCGCTTCACGCCGCTCAGCATGGCACGATGCAGACAGGCCCTACGAACTGCGTCGCTAGACTTCTGACGACGCTTTCGTAGCCACCGACACGAGGGGGAGATCCGATGTCCAACGCAGTCCACATTCGCAACGGAATCCTCGTCGACGGCAACGGCGGCGCAACCATGCCCGCGACCGATGTGCTGATCAACGGCGACGCAATCGTTGCGGTCGGCGCCACCGGCACACTCGACGCACAGATCCCTGCGGGAGCGACCGTCATCGACGCCACCGGCCGCACGATCATGCCGGGCCTCATCGACGCGCACTGCCACATCACCTTCGACGATGTGCAGTCCAACGACGAACTGTTCTTCCATCGCCCGCCGGCGTTGGCCGCGATGCTCACGCTGTTCAACCTGCCCAAGTTGCTGCTGGCCGGTGTGACGTCGTTCTTCGACCCCGACACGGTGATGGGCATCGGCCCCGAGGTGCGCGACGCGGTCAACTCGGGTGCGTTTCCCGGCCCGCGCATCAAGACCGGCGTGCAGGCGCTGCTCACCTCCGTCGGCGGTACGGCAGGCCGTCTCATTCCCGACGAAGGGCAGGTGGGCTACGCCGCTGTCGTCAACACGATCGACGAGATGGTTACCGAGACGCGCCGGCAGATCAAGCGCGGTGCCGACTGGATCAAGATCCACGCCACCGGCTCTATACCGACGCATCAGGGCGAGCTGCAGGTGTGGACCCTCGACGAGATGAAGGCGGTGTGCGACACCGCACACGCGCTGGGCGTCCCCGTGACAGCACACTGCCGCAACGCATCATCCACCAAGGACGCCGCACTCGCCGGTGTCGACCTGATTCTGCACGGGTCGTTTATGGATGACGCAGCGCTGCAGGCGGTCATCGACAGCGGTGCCGCGCTCTGCCCGACCTTCACGTTCCTCGCCAACCTGGCCGATTACGGCGACCGCGTCGGTGCGGGCTCCGGCATGCAGGACATTTTCCGCGGCGAGATCAAAGCCACCGCAGCGCAGACTCGCCAGGCGTACGACGCAGGAGTGCCGATCCTCTGTGGCTCCGAGAGCGGGTTCGCTCTCACGCCCTACGGCCACTGGCACGCTCGCGAGATGGAAGTGTTCGTCAACGAATTGGGCCTCTCGCCCGTGGAAGCGATCACCTGCGCCACAAAGAACAACGCGATCGCGATGCGGATGGAAGGCGAGTTGGGTGTCGTTGCCGAGGGCTACCGCGCCGACGTGCTGGTGGTCGAGGGTCACCCGGACCATGACGTGACGGTGCTGCAGGATCGCCGCAACTTGCGTGCCGTTGTCAGCCGCGGCGAGCTCGTCGACTTGACCCAACCGTGGCCGCAGCGTGCTCGGATCAGCGGCGAACGAGTGAACAATTGGGCAACCGAGACGCTCACCCTCGAGCGTGCAATCGGCCGCGACTGAAGCTGTACGAGGAGAGTGGATCAACGATGTTTCGTCATGTGGTGATGTTCAATTGGAACGAGACGGTCGACGCCGCTCATGTGCAAGCCGTGTCAGAGCAGCTGGAAGCGTTACGTGCGCTCATTCCCGAGATTGGGGCCTACCACCACGGCCCCGACGCTGGGGTCAATGCCGGCAACTTTGATTACGTGGTCGTTGGCGACTTTGAGAATGCTGACGACTACCTCGTGTACCGCGATCACCCTGAGCATCAGGCGTTCATCGCCGAATACATCGCCGGACGGCTGAACTCGCGATCCGCGGTTCAGTACGCCATCGACTAGTCACTGCGCGAGTCGAGAGGCAGCTGCGGCCGCACGAGGCGGACGGCGTCGGGTACGTGACGGAACTCGAGCCGCTTCGTTTCGCCCAGGTAGTCGCCATCGAGTTGATACGGGAACGGTGTTTCGTGGCTGATTGTCAGTTCGCTGACGTCGGTCTGCAGATCGAGTGTCTTGCTGGGCTTCACACCACCACCGCGCAGCGCGCCGCCCAAGCCGCCCAGCAGCGCACCGACGTTCAGCGTGCGGAAGGTGATGGCCACCAGCCCGCGGTCGAGCGTCGCCGCCTCGCTGAGGTCCAGCGGGCGGTTGCCGAGGTAGGTGTAGGGGTTGGTGTTGAGCACGATGGTGAAGTACCCGTCATCCACCACTGACACGCCGTCACGCTCGACGGAGAAATGCGGGTGCTTGCGGTCGTAGTTGACAGCCCAGGTGCGCAGGCCGGCGTAGATGAAGAGCGGGTGTCCCAGCCACCGTTTCATGGAGGCGCGACGCTCGACTTCCTTCACCACCGCGGCGTCGTAGCCCACACCGGTGTGGAAGCAGAAGTAGCGCCCGTTGACCTTCCCCAAACCGATCGGTTCGATGTCTCGCGCTGCAATGCCAGCGGCCAGCAGGTGGACTGCGGCGACCGGGTCGTTGGGCATGCCCAGCGTGCGCGCGAACACGTTGGTGCTACCGCCTGGCAACACCCCCAGGGCGGTGTCGGTGCCCGCAACACCGGTGGCCACTTCGTTGAGCGTGCCATCGCCGCCGTAGCCGATGACCACGTCGACGCCGCGTCGGGCAGCGTCTTGCGCGAAGCGTGTGGCGTGCCCGCGGCGGTTGGTCTCCACCACTTCCACGTCGTTGCCCTGCGACAGGGCGCGGTGGACAACGACCGTGTTGCGCGCCGTTACCGACGACGCAAAAGCGTTGACCACGAGCAGGATGCGCAAGAGACCGAACGGTACAGGCTGAACGGGTTTGCTGGAACGACGGCAGGTAAGTGCTAAGTCGGTTGGGTGAAGCGCGTACCGACCGGTAACAATGACGACCATGAACGTGATCGTGTGCGTCAAGCAGATCCCCGACCCGGCAACCCCGGGTGCGTTGGGTCCCGATAACACCCTCAAGCGAGATGGCAAGCTCATCCTCGACGAGTCCGATAGCTATGGCGTCGAAATGGCGCTGCAGCTGGTGGATGCGGCGGGTGGTGGCGAAGTGAGCCTCGTCTCCATGGCCCCGAATGGTGAGGTGTCGGGCTTGCGCACGGCGCTGGCCATGGGTGCAGCCAAGGGCACGCTCGTTTCCGACCCGGCGTTGCAGGGCAGCGATGCTCTCACCACCGCCAAGGTCTTGGGTGCAGCTATCCAGAAGATGGGGGCGTTCGACCTGGTCATCGCCGCCACTGAATCCAGCGATGGCTACACCGGCACCGTGCCCGAGCAGCTGGCCGAAGTCCTCGGTCTGCCCTCGGTGACGTTCGCCAAGAAGGTCACGATCTCCGATGGCACCTTGCAAGCCAACCGCCAGACGGAAGATGGTTTCGACGAGGTCACCTGCCCGCTGCCCGCTGTCATCAGCGTCACGGCCGGCGTAGTCGAGCCGCGTTACCCCAGCTTCAAGGGCATCATGGCCGCCAAGAGCAAGCCGATCGAGACCGTCACCGCCGCCGACCTCGGGGTCACCCCGGTCGGCTGGGCCGGCGCCGGCCAAAGCATTGTCAGCGTCACGCAGGCCGAGGCCCGCGCTGCTGGCGAGATCATTGAAGACGACGGAGAGGGTTTCGCCAAGATTGTGGCGTACCTCGAAAACTTGAAGGTCATCTGAGGAGCAACGCCATGAACATTTGGGTTTTCTCACAAGAAGCAAGCGGTGCGCCCACCACGGCGACACTGGAACTCCTCACCAAGGCTCGGTCGCTGTCGTCGAGTGTGGGGGGCGATGTCACCGCCTTCGTCGGTGGCGATGCGTCGGCACTTGCCGCCTCGCTGGGCGAGCACGGTGCCACCAAGGTGTACGCCACTGGCGACCTCGCCGGCAAGCTGCCCGGCGTTGCGGTGGCGGCGGCGATGAAGGCCGTGATCGACGGCGGCGATTCGCCCGACCTGATCATGTTCCCGCAGACCACCGAGGGCCGCGACGTGATGAGCCGCCTGTCGGTCAAGCTGGACCGTACGGTGCTCACCAACAACGTCGACATCACCGTCGATGGCGGTTCGGTCAGCGTCACCACGCCCATCTTCGGTGGCAACGTGTTGGTCACCACCTCGTTCTCCGGTGCCGGCCCGTTCCTCGCGGCCTTCCGCCCGAAGAGCTTCGCAGCCGAGTCCGCCGGCGGCGCTGCCGCTGCCGTGACTGCCGCACCGGTTCCCGAGCTGGGTTCCACCGGCGCTGCCCAGGTAGTGGCCGTGCACGTGGAAGCCACGTCGGGCCCGAAGCTGGACGAGGCGACCATCGTGGTGTCGGGTGGCCGTGGCCTTGGCGAAGCCGCCAAGTACGAAATGGTCGAGACGCTCGCCAAGCTGCTCAAGGGCGCCCCCGGTGCCTCGCGGGCCATCGTCGATGCCGGCTGGGTGCCGTACAGCTATCAGGTCGGCCAGACCGGCAAGGTCGTCAAGCCGGGCGTGTACATCGCGTGTGGCATCTCGGGCGCCACCCAGCACATGGTGGGTATGAAGGGCGCGAAGAACATCATTGCCATCAACAAGGACAAGGAAGCCCCCATCTTCGGCATTGCCGACCTGGGCATTGTGGGCGACGTCCACAAGGTGCTACCGAAGCTGATCGAGGCGTTGCAGAGTCGCGGCTGACCGAGCAACACCGGAACGGCAGAAGGCGGCCCGCAAGGGCCGCCTTTCACCGTTTTCAGGCGATCTTCAGACCAGCGGCCAGGGGTAGCGGCGGCCGCTGTTGTCCACCGGGAAGACTCGGTGCTTCACCACCCACTCTGCTCGCTCCTGTATGGCTGCGACTTCCTCGTCGTTCAGTAATGCAGCCACATCCAGCGGCACTCGTTCGGCGATCTTGCCAGCGGTTGCCAACAGTTCGTCGGACATGGTCTCGCCGCCGAACTCCCATACCACGGTGCGCAGCTTGAACTCGGCAGCAAAGCACAACCCGTGGTCGATGCCCCAGATGTGGTCGTCGCCGTCGATCAGTACGTGCCCGCTCTTGCGGTCGGTGTTGTTGGCCAGAATGTCGAACAGCGCGACCTCGCGCATCACGTGGTGGAGGTCTTCGCGCGCCTCATAGATGGTGAAGTAGTGCTGCTGATGGTCGGCCTCGACGAACCACTGCATGCTGCCTTCGCCCAGCGGGCCGTCGCGGATGATGGTGGGCGGCACCAGGTCGATGCTCATCGCTTCGCTCAGCAGGTACGCCGCCAGCTCGCGACGATGCAGCCCCGGCTCGAAGTCCCACAGCGGGCGCTCGCCGCGCAGGGGTTTGTAGATGGCCTGGCCGACTGGCTCGCCGTCGACGGACAGGTTGACCAGAAAGGTGGCATTGCTGCTCCACGGCATTCGGCCTTCGATATCAACCTCGGCCGTTGCCAGCAGGTGTAAACGATCCGTCATCGGTAGTTGATCCACACGGACTAGTTCATCCGCACGCAGAAGTGGCCGTCGGGGTTGATGGGGTTGGCGCACCACACACACGCCGGCCGGCCGGCCGCGACGATGTTCTCCGCATGGGTGCAGAACGCGTGTGCCTGATTGCGAGTGAGAAACATGCGAATGTGCCCACGGTCCGGGTCCTCGTCCAGGGGCTCGCCCTCTTCGTCGACAGCGATGACTTCTTCCAGCTGCAGCAGCACCATGTCGTTGCTGCGGTCGTAGCCCAAACCGACAGGTCCCAGCACGAAGGCCGCGTCGAACGGGCCAAGGAGTTCCATGGCGGCGGCAATGGGGCGTTCGGTGGGCTCGGGTAGATCGTTGAGGACTCGCCGCAGGTAGTCGGAGATGGCGGACGCCTGCTGCTTCTCGCACTTGACCGTGACGCGCTGCGTGCCGCGACGCGCCTGCAGGAAGAACGCTCGGGCGCCAGGCTCGCCGAGGGCGCCGACAGTGAAGGCATCCACCTCGTCGAAGTCGAAGTACACGCTCATGGCTGCCTCACCCGCATCTCAGGACCACTGGCTCAGGACGGGCGCAGCTCGGCAAGCGAGCCACCCGTGGAGTTGACGGTGAGAACGACCGGCGCACCCATGCCATATGCGATGGCCGAGACAGAGCAGGTGCCGATGACGATGCGCTGAAAGAGATCGATGTGGGTGCCCATTGCGTGAGCCACCGCAGCCTTGATGGGGTCGGCGTGCGACACGCAGACAATGGTGCCACCCGGATGTGCGGCGCGCAGCCGGTCGATAGCGCCGACGATTCGATTCTGCATGGCGGTGAAGCTCTCGCCGCCGGGAAAAGTGAAGGTGCTCGGTGCGCGCTGCACGGTGTTCCACTCGGGCAGCTTCATCAGGTTCTTCAGCTCGGCGCCGGTCCAGTCGCCGAAGTCGCACTCCAGTAAGCCCTTGTCGATGCGAACCTTCAGGCCACGCGCGGCGGCAATTGGGGCCGCGGTCTCGCGGGCACGCTCCAGCGGTGAGGCATAGATGGCATCAACCTTGGTGAGGGCTGCGATGCGCTCCGCAGCCCGCTGCGCTTGCTCAATGCCCGTGTCGGCCAGGTGTAACCCTGCGGCGCGGCCCGGCAACAGCTTGCCCGTGGTGGGCGTCTGCCCATGGCGCACGAGTAGCACGACAGTTGGGGCGGGGTGAGGGGTCTTCGTGCGGGCCATGACATTGGGAAACCTACTGCCCGCGCTCTGGCTTCGCTCGTTCAGCTCCGCGTGTGTGGGTGTGACTGTTACCGCTTGCGACGGGTTGCGTAGGCGACGATTGCCTCGAACTCGTGCTCCTCCAGCGGCATCACCGAAAGGCGGTTGCCCTTCGCCAGCAGGCGGCACTGGCTCAGCTCCGGGATGGTCTTCAGCTCATCCAACGACACGAACGGCAGCTTCTTCACCGGCGCGACGGTGACCCAGTCCCAGCGGGGGTCGGTTGGCTTCGAAGCCGGGTCGTAGTACTTGCTCGTCGGGTCGAACTGGGTGGGGTCCGGCTCGGCAGTCTTGGCAACTTTGCAGACGCCAGCAATTCCGGGTGGCGTCGCATTCGAGTGGTAGAAGATGGCCTGATCGCCAACTTTCATCGCCCGCATGAAGTTGCGGGCCTGATAGTTGCGTACGCCGTCCCAGCCCTCACGCTTGTTGGTGACCAGATGGTCGTACGAGAACACGTCGGGTTCGGACTTGAACAACCAGTAAGCGGCCACGGCAGCGAGGCTAGTGGCCGAATGGTGACCCGCCTAGAAGGACAGGCGCAAGATCGTGAAGACGGCCATGCCGACCACCATCATCGCGATCATGTTGCGCGTCCTGGCAAACACGAGTGCCGCCGCGACGATGGCCCACATCTCGTAGTTGTGCACGCTGACGTACGGCTGGTGGTCGCGAGCGAGCACTCCCTGAGTGATGATTGCTGTCAGCGCGCACGCTGGCGCGTATCGCAGCGCCCGCTCGACGTTGGCAGGCAGCTCGATTCGCGCGGGCAGCATGAAGAAGCTGCTGCGCGTTGCGATGGTCACCAGCGTCAAGCCGACGATTGCGGCAGCCAGGTAGGCAGTGGTGCCCATCAGACAACCTCGCCCTCGTCGGCAATGTCGGCAGCCACCTCGGCGACGCCGTGGGGCTGGCCGCCGGGGCGTTGGGTCTCGACACCGACCGCAACTGCAACGCCGGCCAGTACTGCAAGGAGCAGCCCTAACCGAAGTGGGAAGTTGACCGTTGCCACCGAAATCAGGCCGGTCATCAGTACTCCGGCGACCACCGGCAGCCGGTGCACCATCGGAATGAGAACGGCGAGGAGGGCCAGGTAGGCGCCAAGCTCCAGACCCCAATCGGTTGGTGCCAAACCACCCAACAGAATGCCAACAATCGACGAACCCATCCACGCCACCCAGTTGACGACTGCCCCGCCATAGAAGTAGCCCCACTGCACCGGGTTGCCGCGCTCGGGATCGTCGGCGAAACGACGTGAGAACAGGGCGAACCCGAGATCGCCGTTGAGGTATCCGGCGAGCATTCGCTGTTGCCACGGCAACATCACGAACGACTTGCGCGATGCGGCTGCGAAGATCACGAAACGAAGGTTGACCAGCAACGCCGTGACCCACACGATGGGCAGCGGTGCTGAGGTGGCCAGCAGCGGCAGCACGGCGAGCTGCGCTGAGCCCGCGAACACGGTGAGCGTCATGACGATGGCGATGGTGATCGAGAGCCCGGAGTTGA
>JAYVVY010000057.1:0-4230 GCA_043786575.1 Ilumatobacteraceae bacterium | reverse complement strand
CTGATGGCGAAGCTCTTCAGGTTGCCCAGTACGTCGGTGAACCACAGACGAATCAGGCGAACGCCGCGCTCTTCCACGGTGCGCAGGACATAGTCGCGTTGTTGATCGAGCATGAACGAACTCCCTTAGGGGCTCAAGGGACCTCGGAAGTCTGCCACGAGACTTCGGCCCGTCACTCAGAAGCCGTGTGAACGGCGTGTGAACCGCGCAGGGCAGGACTGGAACTGCGGAAGGAAAACGACGAGGGGTCGGCCCTCGGCGTGTCCGAGTGGCCGACCCCTTCGTCAGGATCTTGGTAGTTGTGACCGATTACTTGACTGCGCTGCAGACCGTTTCCACGATCAAGCGGGTGACGGTGTAGGGGTCGCAGTTGGCGTTCGGGCGGCGGTCTTCCGCGTAGCCTTGGCCAGCGGCCTCGACCTGCCACGGGATGCGGATGCTGGCGCCACGGTTCGACACGCCGTAGCTGAACTTGTTGTACGGGGCGGTCTCGTGCGCACCGGTCAGGCGGCTCTCGATGTCGTGGCCGTAGTTCTTGACGTGCAGGTCGACCTTCTTGCCGATGGCCTCACAGGCGGCCTTGATGGCCTTCATGTCCTTGTCCTCGCGCATCGCCTTCGTGCTGAAGTTGGTGTGTGCACCGGCGCCGTTCCAGTCGCCCTTCTCGGGCTTGGCGGCGAAGCTGACGACTACGTCGTAGTCCTCGGCCACGCGGTGCAGCAACCAGCGGGCCACGTACATGTGGTCACTGACGGTCACCGAGTCGGTGGCGCCAATCTGGAACTCCCACTGGCCGGGCATGACTTCGGCGTTGGTGCCTTCGATCATGAGGCCGGCGTCCATGCAAGCCTGCGTGTGCTCCTCGATGATCTCGCGGGCAGCAACACGGCCGGCGCCAACGCCGCAGTAGTACTTGCCTTGCGGCTCGGGGTAGCCGCCGGCGGGGAAGCCCAGCGGGGAGCCGTCGAGCTTGAGAAATGTGTACTCCTGCTCGATGCCGAAGATCATCTCGTGCTTGGCGTACTTCTTCTGCGCCTTGACGGCAGCAGCGCGTGTGTTGGTTGGGTGAGCCTTGCCATCCTTGGCGTTGTACACCTCGCACAACACGAGAATGTTGTCGCCACCACGGATGGGGTCGGGACAGGTGAACACGGGCTGCAGCATGCAGTCGCTGGCGTCGCCGGTGGCCTGGTTGGTGGAGGAACCGTCGAAACCCCAGATGGGCGGGGTCTTGCCGTCGGCGATGATCTTGGTCTTGGAGCGCAGCAGCGGCGTGGGCTCGGTGCCGTCGATCCAGATGTATTCAGCTTGGTAGGCCACGGTGTTCCTTTTCGAATGTTTGGGAAGGGGCGCTGACATGCTGCCGAGATGCGATTTCAGCCCCGTTGCCCAAGTGTGAACGCTGTGTGAAGTCGCCCGCACAGGTCGGTGTCAGGACCGTCCGCGCCACCACTCGACCGTTGCGGCAGCACCCTCTTCGAGGGGAGTTGCGCGCAGCCCGAACGTCTGCTCGGTGAGCGTGCTGTCGGTTACCCACGGTTCGGCAAACTGGTACCAGGTCTCCTTCAGTTCACGCATCATCGGTACGAACAGGCCGAGCGCGCTGAGCGCCAGCTTCGGAACGGCGGTCACCTTCACTGTCGTGCCTGCTGCGTTGGCGAAGGCCTGCACGGCCTCGCGCTGTGTCGGAGCCGGCGCATTGGGCACGTGCCACGGCTTGCCCCACGCTCGCTCGTCGTGGGCGATGGTCACGAGCGTGTTGGCAACATCGCCCATGTAGCTGACGCTGTGCGGCACGTCCAGTGCACCCAGCACACTGACCTTCTTGCCGGCGAGGACTCGGGGCACAACCCGGTCCCCGAGTGCGGAGCCGAGCACCTGCGGGCCATAGAAGTCGCTTGCTCGCGCCAGTGTGCCCCGCAGCCTGCCCGCCGCGTGGGCCTCCAACAGCTCGCGGGCCATGCGGGCTCGCATCGCACCCTTGGTGCCGGTCGCGTTCATTGCATCGCCCTCGCGCATCGGCATACCGCTTCCGGAGCCGAAGGCATACAGGTTGTCCATCATCACCAGCACGGCGCCGCTTCGCTGTGCTGCGGTCAGCATGGCCCGATGCATCGGGGGCCACTCGCTGGCCCACTTGTGGTATGGCGGGTTGGCGCAGTTGTAGATCGCAACCGCGCCCGCCGAAGCGCGGCACAGCGCGTCGACGTCGGTGGCGTCGGCCGTCACCTTGGTGACCAGTGCGTGGTCGATTCCCGAGCCGCTGCGGGTGACGATGGTGACGGGGGTGCCGCGCTGCACGAGCAACTCGGCGATTCCTGAGCCGACGGGGCCGGCACCGATGATGACGTGATGATTCATTTGTTCTCTCCTGTAACAGTGCGGTGCTCATGTATGTGAGCACTGCTCTCACTTTGCCACCCAGGTGGCGAGATTGCAAGAGCACTGCTCTCGTTTCGACGTGACACTTGCTACAGTGAGCTGCGTGGCCGGTATCCGCGAGCGAGCACGTGCACAGCACATCACCGAGATCGTGCGTCTGGCGCGCGAGCAGTTGGAACGTGATGGTGCGGCCAGCCTTTCACTCCGTGAAATTGCGCGCGACCTGGGTATGGCCAGCTCCGCGATATACCGCTACTTCGCCAGCCGCGACGAACTACTGACCCGACTGATCATCGACTCGTACGACCGGCTCGGTGAGGCGGTGGAGCGTGCGGATCAGGCGGTGAAGCGCCGCAACGATTTCCTTGGGCGCTGGCGTGCAATGACCCACGCGATTCGCAGCTGGGCCGTGGCCAACCCTGCGGAGTTCTCGCTGTTGTTCGGCACGCCCATACCCGGCTACGCGGCGCCCGACGACACCATCGGTCCGGCCAGTCGTTACACCTTCGCCCTCTTGCAACTCACTGTGGACATGGAGGCGGCCGGCCACAGGGCCACCGAGAAGGTGCCGGCGTCACTGCGGCGCGACTACGCGCGGTTCCGTGGCCGCTTTGCTATCCCGGCCAGCGATCAGATGATGATGAAGGGGATGGCCGCATGGGCGAGTGTCATGGGGGCAATCAATCTCGAGTTGTTCGGCCACCTACACAACGTCGTTGATACGCCCGGTGCGCTCTTTGAGGCAGTCGTCGAACTGCAGGGCCGGCAACTGTTCTCAGAAACCTCTGAGCTGATCTAGACGGTCGTGTCGGTGGGCAGGTCGAGGGGTGTCCCAGCGGAGAGGGCGGTTCGAATCTGTTGCATCAGTGCCTTGATGGCTGCGTAATCCGGGTGTGCCGGCTCCACCAACGGTGGAGCAAGGCCCACGGAATCGAACGATTGGTCACCACTCTGCAGCGTTGCGAGCAGCGTGCGAGCTTCCTCGACGGTCATCGAGGTGCGCACGTTGTCCTTCACTGCGTCGGCCAATTCGCCAAAGTGCAGCAACAGGTCGTCGATGCCCACTTCGTCAGCGATCGTTTGCAGCAGCAACCGTTGCCGATCCATGCGCTGGTAGTCGCTGTCGCCGGTACGTGAACGAACATAACCCAAGGCCTTGGTGCCATCCATGTAGGTCTCGCCGGGGCCAATTGTGGGTGTGAGTCGGTAGTTCGAACAGCGCAGCTTGCTGGGCATGGGCAGTTCTTTGTCAATGTTGATCGAGATGCCACCAATCGCATCCACCACCTTGACGAAGCCACAGGAGTTGATCAGTGCGTAGTCATCCAGCGTGATTCCCAGCGAGTAGCTGAGCCCTTCCATGAGGGCTTGCACGCCGGCCTCGGCGGCACCAGTTCCGTATGCAGCCGTGAGGTCCTCGTCGTTCGCAACGGTGATGTAGAGCGAATTGATCAGGCCACCCTCAGAGTCCTCGAAACCGTCCGGGTAGCGCTCCGCCAGCGGCGTGCCCGGGGGGAACTGCAGCAGTTTCAGGTTGCGCGGCACTGAGACCAGTGCGGCGCGCCCGGTTGCCTGGTGCACGAGGGCGATGATCATCGAGTCGGTCCGCAGACCCACCCGGTCGTCGCCTTCGTCGCTGCCCATGAGGAGCACGGTGTGGAACTCCTCGGCGAGAGGGTCGATGTCCCTGCTAACTGTCACCGAACCTGAGCCCGACGACTGCTGAAACACCTCCTGGACGACGGCACGAGCCTCCTCCATCCGCACCACCACCAGTGCTGTGGGTACCGCCAACGCGGCGACCACGGCGCTGCCGACGACGCGCATATGCCGCTGCGCAGCAGGGTC
>JAYVVY010000056.1:0-5865 GCA_043786575.1 Ilumatobacteraceae bacterium | reverse complement strand
ACACGGTGGTACCAGTGTGGGCAGAGGTGTTGGGCGACCTGGAGACGCCGGTCGCGGCGTACCTGAAGCTTGTCGGCGACGGCGAGGGCTTCCTGCTGGAATCCGTTGAGCATGCCGAGCGCTGGGCCCGCTACAGCTTCGTTGGCCACGACCCGGTCGCGACGCTGGAGTTGCGCGACGGCCTGATCGAGATCAAGGGCCAGCACCTCAGCGCCGACATTCCGCTCGACCGAGGAATGCTGGCAGCGCTCGACGCCATCATCGCGGCGTACCGCGCGCCGATCATCGCGGACCTGCCGCCCCTGCAAGGCGGCGTGATGGGTTACCTCGGCTACGACGTGGTCCGCGAGGTCGAGCATCTGCCGAACGTGCCGCGCGACGACCGTCGATTGCCCGACGCGGTGATGAGCATCATTGGCTCGTTGGCAGCGTTCGACCACTGGCGCCAGCGTGTGTACCTCATCGAGAGCGTGCCGGTTCTGGACATGGACACGGCCGGAATCGACAGCGAGTACGACGCCGCGTGCCTTCGTGCCCAACGTGCCGTCGACAAGCTGGCGATACCGCTGGCTGCGCCCGTGGCCGAACCGCCGCAGCCCGATGAGGTGGCACCGCAGGTGCGCAGCAGCATGCCTGACGGCGTGTACCAGCAGGCGGTGGAGGTAGCCAAGGAGCACATCCTCGCCGGCGACATTTTCCAGGTGGTGCTCGCGCAGCGCTACGACATCGATCTGCAGGCCGACCCATTCGACTTCTACCGCGTCCTTCGCCAGGTGAACCCCAGCCCCTACATGTACTTCCTGCGCCACCCAGACATCACTATCGCCGGTAGTTCCCCCGAGCCGATGGTGAAGGTGCTCGGTCGCACGGTGGTCAGCCGGCCCATCGCTGGTACTCGTCGTCGCGGTCGCAATGACGACGATGACCGACGCATGGCTGGCGAACTGAAGGAAAACCCGAAGGAAGTTGCCGAGCACATCATGCTGGTTGATCTTGCCCGCAACGACGTTGGTCGGGTTGCAAAGTTCGGCACCGTACAGGTCACCGAGCTAATGAATCTCGAGCGCTATAGCCACGTGATGCACCTCACCTCGCAGGTCACCGGCGAGTTGGTGGACGGCAAAACCCCCATCGATGTGTTGCGCGCCACCTTGCCCGCGGGCACAGTCAGCGGCGCCCCGAAGGTGCGTGCGATGGAGATCATCGACGCACTCGAGCCGGTGAAGCGTGGGCCGTACGCGGGTGTGGTCGGTTACGTCGATTTCAGCGGCAATCTCGATACGGCGTTGGCCATTCGCACGATGTTCGTTGGTGCGCACGGGGCCTCGTTCCAGGCCGGTGCCGGCATCGTCGCCGACTCCGTGCCCGACGAGGAAGACCTGGAGTGTCGCAACAAGGCAGCGGCTCTGCTCTCAGCCGTGCCTGCCGCCCGCCGAATGACCGCCCAACGCCGCCCGCAGTAGGATTCAATGGAGGGTTCCAAGCCCTCCCCAGGTGTTCGGAACCCTCCGACAGGGCTACTTCAGGAGGCCGCTGATGAGCAGGATGGTGCCCATCAGGCCGACGCCTAGCATGCCCAGCACGGAGATGGCAGCGAGGGCTGGCACGCTGGTGATGGCGCGCACACTGGCCCACAGCGCTGGCAGTTCGGCGCTTCGAATGTCCAGTTCGCTGCGCAGACCGGTAAACGACTTCGACGAGGCCACCACGGTTTGCCCGCTGTCGTAGTCGATCAACACGCGTGAGGCTGGCGAGGCGCCGCCAAGAAAAACGCGGACGTTGTTGATGAGCTGTGGTGCGTACTTGGCGGTGATTCGAAGCAGCACACGGGCGAACAGAGCAGCACCCACGGGTATCAGGCAGAGCACGCCGCCGATGATGATCCAGACAGTGCGGTTGTTGGGGAACAGCCACCAGCCGGTGGCGAAGGTGGTGGCGCCAATGACCGCTGCCACAACGGCGACCCCGGTGGCGAGGCTGGACAGGCGGTTGAGGGTGAGCTGCAACGCGTCACTGACGCGCCGGGCGACGACATCGGTTTCCATGGCCACAGTGTGTCAGCGGCAATCGGCGCTGCGACACTGTTGCCATGTCCTTCTCCGAGTGCTTCTGGACCGAGTATCCGCGTGATGTCGTACAGGTAGCCGGGGCCGACGCGCTGACCTATCTTCAGTCGCAGCTCTCGCAGGACCTGCGTACATTGCAGGTTGGGCAGTCGACGTGGAGCTTTGTGCTGCAACCGACCGGCAAGGTCGAGGTGTTGCTGCGCGTGTGGCGCACAGCCGACGACACGTTCGTGCTCGACACCGATGCCGGCTTTGGCGAGGTTTTGACCGCGCGCCTGAATCGTTTCAAGATTCGCGTGAAGGCCGACATCGCCCCGCTGAACTGGCGCTGCATTGCGGTACGCGGCGAGGGTGCGGCACAGGTCGACGGGCTTGCTTCGTGGGGTGATGGTGTCGACCTGTTGGGGCCCGACGTGCGGTCGCCCTCTGGTGTGCAGCACGGGTCAGCGGAGCAACTGCTGGCTGCACGCATCGATGCGGTCTGGCCGCAGATGGGGGCCGAGATCGTGCCGGGCGAGACCATTCCGGCCGAGACCGGCATCACCGGCGCGGCGGTCAGCTTCACGAAGGGTTGCTACCCCGGCCAGGAACTGGTCGAGCGAATGGACAGCCGCGGCGCGGCGGCGCCCAAGCTGCTGCAGCGTGTGCTGGTCGCCGAGCGGGCCGTGGCCGGCGAAGCGTGCGTGGTTGCCGGCACGCCTGTCGGAACGATCACGAGCGTCAGCGGTTCAGTCGCACTTGCGTATGTCAAGCGCAGCGCGCTGCAGGCCTAGCCCTCGCGCTCCGATCGTTCAAACCATGCTCTTGAAGTGGGCGCCGCCCAACGTGTCGGCTGACCTTGGCCCGGTGGCGTCAGCGGATGTTTGGCATCATCCACCGCCCATGGGCGGGCCAGCACCACCGATCTGGCATGGTCCACCGCCCACTGGCGGCTGAGGGTGCCGGTGCGAGCACTGCGAGAGCGATCGAGTAGAGCAGGTGGTCGCCACTTCGACAGCGGGTTTCGGAAGTTCACCGGAGCGAGTGTCGGGGTCGGCGGGTCGTGCCGCTGCTGTCGGCCGCCGACTGCTCGCACTGCGCGAGAATCTCGTCGTGGCGACAACCTTCACTACGGCGCAGTTGATCAAGAATCTCGATCGGATGCGAACCATCGCGCTCGCACTTCCCGATGCGACTGAAGAGCTGACTTGGGGCACAGCGATCAACTTTCGAGTGCGCAAGAAGATTTTCCTCTTCCCAGGGTCCGGTGCCTCCATCTGTGTGAAGGCGGAACGAGAAGAACTACCGGCGTTGTTGGACGACCCGCGTCGCCAGCCGGCGCCGTAACTCGCTCGTGGCGGCTGGATCGTGCTCGACTTCGATACGACGAAGATCGACTGGGACGAAGTGCGCGAGCTGGTGACCAGTTCCTACTGCCTAGTCGCCCCGAAGGCGCTGGCCGCAAAGGTTCAGTAGGTCCTACTGGGCCAGGGCGTTCATGAATTGTGGCTCGGCACGCAACCGCTCGAACTCGGGTGCGGCCTCGATGGCTGCCTGCAGTGTCTCGGGCGGAGCCGTCGTCGCGGCTGAACGCAGCCATGCAACAGCGGTGTCGCTGTCGCCCAGGGCCGCAGCGGCGCGGGCGACGTGTACCGCCAACATCGCGGGCCGTCCATTATTGTAGCTCGCAGCGGCATAGAGAGCCGCCTGCTGGTATTCGCCGAGGCGCAACAAAATGGCCGAGACCACGAAGTCGCTGAACGAGCGGCCGTGGGGGAGCGGGCGCGGCAGCAACGCCACCAGTTCCTCCAACGCGCGCAGCGGAGCGGCGTCGGGTGGCCACCAATTGACCGGGTTCGGGTCCGAAAGGTCGGCGAGCAGCAGTTGGCGAGCAACCTCGGGGTGCCCGTGGCGCAACTGCTGATGTGCGCGGAACCACGGCGACGGCACGTGGCCACCAGAGAAGCGCGAGACATCGCCGGTGGCCCATGCCAATGCTTCGGCCCGCGCCAGCGATTCCTGCCCGTTGGCGTGCTTCTCCCGGGCCTTCTCCGCGGACACGATCTGAGCCACGGAGAGCAGCGGAATGGCCATGAATATGATGAGCCCGCGAAGGCCTGGCTGCGTGGACATGTAAATCATCGCGCTGACACTGGCCACGATGGTGAAGACGATCATGAAGCGCCGCGAATGCTGTGGGCTGACGGCATCGACGGCCTGTTCGAGGATGGTGCCGCCATCGAACGGCAGGATTGGGATCAGGTTGAACAGTCCGATTCCCGGCCCTGCCCACAGCGCGCTGAACTGCGCCGGCGTGAGTCCACGAATCGGCCATTCGACGGGCCCGCCCAGTGCGAGATACAGCGCGGTTCCCGCCACGATCTGGACTGCCGGCCCGGCGAACGAGATGCCCACCCGCTCCCAGCGTGACAGCTTGCGCGATGGCAGGAAGGAGGCGTACCCGGCCATGAAGGCCAGCGTGATCTCGGCCTTTGCGCCGGTTGCCCGAGCGGCGACGGCGTGACCGAGCTCGTGGATCAGCGTAAACAGGGCAATGAGGCCGGCGAAGATGATTGCTCCCTCGGTACCCAGCCCACCCTCTGACGAGTTGGTGACGGCGATGAGCACCATGAACATCCAAAAGCCGGCGCCCACATGCACGGGAAATCCGAATAGACGAAACGCAGTGAGCGGTGACGGCACCCTGCGATCCTACGGCCTTGAAACCGGTCGCAGTCCGCGAGGCGTGGCCCAGGCACGGCGTAGACTCGAACCTCGTGTCATACGTCTACGCCTTCGACCACAAGCACCGCCGCCCCCCCATGGAGTACAAAGATCTCCTTGGTGGAAAGGGCGCCAACCTCGCAGAGATGACGAGCGTATTGAAGCTGCCGGTGCCGCCGGGTTTCACCATCTCCACCGATGCGTGCCGCGCCTACATGCATGGTGGCTGGCCGACAGGTCTCGACGAGGAAATTGCCACCCAGGTCTTCAAGCTCGAAAAGACGATGGGCCGCAAGCTGGGCGACCCATTCGACCCGTTGCTCGTGTCGGTTCGCTCCGGTGCCAAGTTCTCGATGCCGGGCATGATGGACACCGTCCTCAACCTCGGTCTCAACGACGAGAGCGTCAAGGGTTTGGCCCACGTCACCAACGACGAGCGCTTCGCGTACGACAGCTACCGCCGCTTCATCGCCATGTATGGCCGCATCGTGTTGGGCGTCGACGGCGAGCACTTCGAGCACCCGCTGGAAAAGGCGAAGGCCACGGCTGGTGTGAAGACCGATGCCGAGCTCACCGCCAAGGCGCTCAAGGATCTGTGCAAGCAGTACCAGGCCGTCGTCAAGAAGGTCACCAAGAAGCCGTTCCCGCAGAAACCGCGCGAGCAACTTCGCGGCGCTGTTGAGGCCGTGTTCGCCAGCTGGAATGGTGCCCGCGCAATTGCGTACCGCGTGCGTGAGCGCATCAGTCATGACCTAGGTACCGCCGTCAACGTGCAGACCATGGTCTTCGGCAATCGCGACGAGAACAGCGGCACCGGCGTCGGGTTCACTCGCAACGCAGCCACCGGCGACGACAAGCCCTACGGCGACTTCTTGGTCAACGCGCAGGGCGAGGACGTGGTTGCCGGCATTCGTAACACTGAGGATCTCGACCACATGAAGTTGGTCTTCCCGGCGTGTCACAAAGAGCTGTTGGATATTTTCGCCCGCCTCGAGCGGCACTACACCGACATGTGCGACACCGAGTTCACCATCGAGCAGGGCAAGCTGTGGATGCTGCAGACCCGTGTTGGCAAGCGCACCGGCGCCGCTGCATT
>JAYVVY010000055.1:0-2356 GCA_043786575.1 Ilumatobacteraceae bacterium | reverse complement strand
GCGGGTTGGTTTCGAATGCAATCAGCACCAGTGCTGCCCTTCCTCGTGAACTGCTGCACAAACTGTAGCCACCACACCCCTGGTCGATACCAGTTCGTCGAAGAGATCGCGACAAGAAACCGGGGAGGTGACGGGCGGCACGCCGTCATCTCTACCACGCGGCACACGCGCGCGCAGCCTGGTTGTGAACTCGTGCACGGAGGCGCGTTCGAAGGTTCGTCGCGATCACTGGCGCCGGATTTCCCGAATACAGCCTCCGGGCGTCTATCGTTCGAGCCGTGACCGAGATTCCCGAGCACCTGCTGAAGCGCAGCCAGGCACGCAAAGCCGGAGGCGGCGACGCCGCCGCTGCGTCCGCTCCTGCTACCACCCCTGCCACCACCCCCGCCATTGGCCAGTCGGCGGCACCTGCCGTGCCCGCGCCGAAGGTGCCCGCCGTGCCCGCCGGGCCTCCCCCGCCCAAGCCCGATATCCCCGTCGTTGCCGCCTACAAGGCGCGCAAGAAGATCCCCGTGTGGGCCATGGTCACACTCAGCATCCTTCCGCTGTGGGTCTTCATGTACATCCTTGCGCTGAAGCCCCAACCGGTTAAAGCCAGTGGCCCGCTGGGCGTCGGCGCCGAGTTGTACGGCGGCAAAGGCAACTGCGCCGGCTGCCACGGCGCTGAAGGCGCTGGCATCGGCTCCGCATATGCGTTTACTGATGGCGACGCAATGAAGACGTTCCCGCACATCGAAGATCAGTTGCGATGGGTCTCCCTCGGCGGCGCGGCGTACGACGCCGCAGGAATTGACATAGCTGGAGACCCCAACCGCGAAGGTGGAGCGCATGTCACCGGCGCCTCCGGTGGCATCATGCCGGCACGCGGCGGCGCTGAACTGACCGACGCCGACGTGCTTGCAGTGATCTGCGACGAGCGTTACGCACTTGGTGGCGTTGCGGAGGAGGGCGAGGAATTCGAGCTGTGGTGCTCCGAAGAGTCGCCGGTGTTCATTGCGCTCGAGACTGGTGCCGCTACGTTCGACAACCTGCATACCGTGATCGCTGACAAGGGCATCATGGAGATCGGCAGCGTTCCCAAGGCCGGCACGACAGCCGGCGAATGATCCGCCCGCTGTGATCTCCGTCCGTTCTGTGAAACAGCACAGAACGGGGTTCTGGCTGTGCCGTGACACAGACGCTCGGAACGACCATGAATCCTGAGCTACGTACTACCCAGTCATTGACGACCGAGGTACTTGTCGTCGGTGGCGGGCCCGCGGGCGCAGCTGCTGGCTATTGGCTGGCGCGACATGGGCACGACGTCACGATTGTCGAACGCAAGACCTTTCCACGGAGCAAGACCTGTGGCGACGCGCTCACCCCGCGAGCCGTGCACCAGCTCGAGGAGATGGGGCTGACCCAGCCACTCAGCAAGTTCCACCGCTACACGGGCCTGAGGGTCACCGGCCTGGGGCACGAGATGGAGTTGGAGTGGCCCGGTCATTCCGTATACCCGCAGCACGGGTACGTGGCGCGGCGGCGCGAGCTGGACCAAATGGTGGCTGACAACGCTCAGGCGGCCGGCGCCACGCTGCTGCAGGGCCACGAGGCAATCCAGCCAATTGTCGACCGCGGGTTTGTCCGAGGTGCAACGGTCGCAGTGCACGATGGCACCACTCGGGAGATTCACGCCAAGTACGTGGTCGTGGCGGATGGTGCCAACAGTCGATTTGGACGCGCGTTGGGTACCTTTCGCACGCGTGAGTGGCCCTACGGCGCCGCCGTTCGCACCTACTGGGAATCGCCGCGACACGCAGAGCCGTGGATTGAATCGTCGTTGGACGTGAAGGATCGCAACGGCAACCAGATACCGGGGTACGGCTGGATCTTCCCGGTGGGCGACGGCACCGTCAACGTCGGCGTCGGTCTGCTCTCCACGTTTCGAGACTTTAAGAGTGTGAACACCGCGCACTTGCTCGACGAATACGCGCACCAGATCGCGGAGCGCTGGGAGATCGACCCGGACAACCCCACGAAGAAGGCGAGGATCGGTCGTATTCCGATGGGTGGCTCAGTCGGGCCGAACGCCGGCCCCACCTTCCTCGTCGTCGGTGATGCGGCGGGCAGTGTCAACCCGTTCAACGGCGACGGGATCGACTACGCATACGAGACGGCGCGTCTGGCAGCGCAGGTGCTGCACGAGGCGCTGGTCACCAACGACCCGTCGGTACTGCAGCAATACCCACGCCACATCGATGATGAGTACGGCGAGTACTTCAAGGTCGCTCGCCTCTTCGCACGCGTGATCGGCCGGCCGACGCTGATGCGCGAACTCACCCGCGTCGGCATGAACAACCGGACGCTGATGGAGTGG
>JAYVVY010000054.1:0-10829 GCA_043786575.1 Ilumatobacteraceae bacterium | reverse complement strand
ATCGCCTTCACGTCGTACTCCTTGACCAGGCTCCACGCGATCTGATGGGCGAACTCGCGCACCTCGTCTTGAGGCCGCGGGCCGTACGGATAGCGACCGGTATCGCCGACGTAGACGAGGTGTTCATACGGCAAGAGGTCGATGACAGCTCGGGCCACGGTGAGCCCACCGAATCCGCTGTCGAACATCCCGATTGGCCGGTTCATCGACGCCAGGCTACTCAACGGGTCACGAACCAAGCGATCGTGTACGCCACCGAGTTCGACGCGACATGGGCGATCATTGTGGCCAGGACGCTGCGCGCTCGATACCTGATCCAGCACCACCACAGGCCCGCGAGCCCGGTGCCGACCACCGCGAATGCCACGGCCGCCACCACCCCGGCGGTGCCCGTGCCGAAGATGCGTGTGGCCGCCGGGTTGACTTTGGTGAGGCCCAACGACGGCAGCACATGCCAGAACCCGAAGCACACCGACGCTGCGAGGCATCCGCGAAGTACGCCCCAGCGGACCGCAAAGAGCGCCGGCAGCACTGCCCGAAAGGCGGTCTCCTCGAGGACCGCTGTACCGAATGGAATGCGTATGAAGGCCTGGTAGATCCACGTGGCGGTGCTACCGCTGACGCGGCGGTCGTGGTACATCTCGCTGAACACCGGCATGAACGCGCCGACGCCGAGCACAAGAGTGGTCAGCACAAACAGCACGCCGCCCCAGGCCGCGCCACGGCGCCACTCGGTGAAGCCCATCTGCTGCGACGACACCGATTGGCGCGCGATGACGACAATCGCCGTCGCCACGGCCAAGCTCCACGGCACGTACGCCCACGATGGCAGCACACGATTCGACATCACGTTGGCAACCAGCAATGTCACGAGAACACCACTAACGGCCAACTGCCAGCGCCTACGCTCAGGCAATGCATCAGTCGTCACGAGTCGAGGGTAACTCGTGACCGAACAGGCCAACACCGCGGCAACGGGCACCGCAGCACTACCAGCGCAACGCGACAACTACATCGACTTCATGCGCGCGTTCAGCCTGCTGGTCGTCGTTGCGTGGCATTGGGTGTTCACGATTGTCGTCTGGAAGGACGACGGCCCGCACGCGACCAACCCAATCGGCTTCACCACCGGCCTGTGGGCTGTCACGTGGTTGCTGCAGGTGATGCCGCTGTTCTTCTATGTGGGCGGCTACTCGCACCTCGTTGCCTGGCGGCGGGCACAGGCCAGAGGCGAGCATCTCAATCGATTCGTGCTGCGGCGCATACGCGGCCTGGCGATTCCTACGCTCACACTGCTTGGCGTGTGGCTCGCGTTGGGCGTCGCGCTCGGCGCGGTCTTTAACCTGCGCTGGATCGGTAAGGCTGTTCTACTTGTCGTCAGCCCGCTGTGGTTCATGGGCGTCTACCTCATGCTGATCGCGCTGCTGCCGGTGTTCCTGTGGTTGCACCAGCGGTGGGACACCATCGTGCTCGTGTTCCTTGCCACCATTGCCGGCGCAGTCGACATCCTGCGTTTCAGGTTCGGCTACGAGTGGCTGGGCGTCATCAACATGATCGCGGTGTGGGCGATGTGCCATCAGCTGGGTTTCTTCTACGAACGACTGGTGGGGGCCACCCGCCGCGCCGACTGGACGTTGCTGTGGGCGGGGCTTGCTGCGCTGGCGGGCTTGGTTGCCAGCGGTCTATACCCGGGCTCGATGGTTGGTGTGCCCGGCGAGCGATCCAACATGGCGCCGCCGACGCTGTGCATCGTTGCGCTGGTCGCCTTCCAAGCCGGCTTCGCGGAGGTCATCAGGCCGCGTGTGGAAGTGCGCCTGCAACGGCCTCGCTGGGCGCGGGTCAACGAGACCATCAACCGGTTCTCGATGCCGCTGTTTCTCTTTCACACCACCGGCATGGCGTTGCACCGCGCCGCCCGCTACGCACTGGCCGGCCACCGCAACGAGGCTCGTGAACCCACGCTGTCGTGGTGGCTCTACCGTCCGCTCGCGTTCATCGGCCCGCTGCTGTTCACATTGCCGGTGATCTATCTCTTCGGGCGCCAGTGGGTCAAGAAACCCCGTCCCACCCTGTCCACTGCGGCCTGACCCAGCGACCGTGCTACTCGCCACCTTTCTCGCGCTCGGCGCCGCCGTGTTACACGCCGGATGGAACTTCGTTGCCAAGCGCGCCACCGGCGACCGATACATGGTGCTCTGGGCACAGTTCTTCATGGCGGGGTTGATGTGCCTGCCACTAGCGATTGGTAACCATGTGCTGTTCGGGATGCCGGGCGCGGCGTACATGTTCGCGGCGCTCAGCGGCGCCACACACGTGCCTTACACCTGGCTGCTCGCCAAGGCATACACGGTGGGCGACTTCTCGGTCAGCTACCCGGTGGCACGTGGGGGCGGCGCCGCTCTCGCAGCCATCGGAGGCGTACTCTTCCTGTCCGATCAACTGACGGTCTGGCATGTTGCCGGCATCGTTGTGATCGTCAGCGGCTTGTCGCTACTCGCAATCGGCGCAACCGCCGGCAACCTCGTGATCGCGCTCGGCGTGTCGGTGACGATCGGTGTGTATTCGGTGTTCGATGCTGCCGGCGCACGAACCAAGCGAGACACGATTGCATACATCTTCGCGACCATGGTTGCTGGCGCGTGCGCCAACACAACCTTCGGTCTCTCGACCGGTCGGCGCACCCAGATGGCGGCCATGCTGCGCGTGCGCTGGCGACCTGCGGTCGTGACCGGCATCGCGACGACCGTGACCTACGGGATGGTGTTGGTGGCCACCCAGCATGCGCCGCTGGGCTACGTCACGGCGTTACGCGAATCAAGCGTTGTGCTGGCGGCGCTGATCGGCTGGAAGTATCTCGGCGAAGGCGACCACCGTCGCCGCATCACGGCCGCAGGCATCGTGACCTGTGGCATTCTGCTGATGGTGTTGGGGCGCAGTTAGCTCAACGCGTGGGTCAGGTGATGCTGGCGAGACGGCCCGTGACGACGATTCGGTACGCGGTGCTCGTCGCAGTGCCGTTCAGCTTGGAGCATGCCACCAGCTGAGCCGTGATCAGCCCGTACGGGTTCGCCAATCTCTGGATCGCGGAGTACGACGGCAGCGTGACGCTGATGTCCATGATCTGGTAGTTGTACGAATTGCCGTCGGAGCCGATGATCGAGAACGCGTCGCCGACCCTCATCGCGTCGAGATTCCGGAACGGCGCCGAGCCAGTGGTCCGGTGTCCGAAGAGCATCAGGTTTCCGGGTGCGGCGACAGTGTTGATGTCGCTCCAGGTGGCCGCGTATCCCTGGTTCGCGATCGCGTCGAGACTGCCGCCACCAGCCTTGACGCCCACATACACGCCGATCTTGGGGACCGAAACTGCCACCGCCGGATTCGGGTTGTAGACAGGGTTTGCCGGGGGTGCAAGCGAAGCGGCGGAGGGTGCTCCCAGGTACCAGCCGGCGACGTCGGCAATCAGGTGGGTGCCGCCTTGGGTGAACAGCGCCACGCCCGCGGTGCTGACCCGAACGATGGAGTGGTTGGCAATCGTCTGCGGGACACCGCTGATGTTCAGATTGGAACTATTGGGACGGGCCACCCGCGCGGGATAGGCCGTCACGAAGCCGATGTCCCACGGAAGGGTTGCGGTGATGTTCAGCACCGCCGCCGCCACTGTGGGGCCGCCGCCCGGCGAGAACTCGTAGGTGCTGCCGCTCCAGGGTGCGAGAAGACGCAGCTGTCGCGAATCGAAGACGCGCGACGGTGCGGACGGCACATACAAACCGTCAGTGGAGGTTGTCGGCTCGTCGGTCCCGGTGAAATAGCCGACAACGTCGACCAAGAGGTTGCCGCCATTTTCGGTGTAGACGTTGAACGTGTTGGTTCCCACCAGGTTCACGATCGCCTGGCCGGCGCGAGTTTGACCATTGGTATCGAGGTTCAGCGAACTGGTGCCGGTGAAGCCTTGGTTGGCAGGAAATGCCGACCAGAACCCGGAGTTGGCTGTGACCACCGTGAGGTTGACCACCACCGCAGAGGCGCTGGTAGGGACACCGGCGGATGAGACATCGACGCTAAACGTCTCCGTGGCATTGATCGGGCGCGAGCCACGCGTATCGAGCACGCGCTTCGCTCCATCGGGACGCGTGACCAGACGGCCTTCTTTGGATGGCGCTGTCACCGGCACATACACACCCACGAGGTCCACGACCAGCCCCATCGAAGCACTTCGATAGATGTTGGCGGAACCGTCGGGCCCGATTTTCACGTGGACCAGGTTGGCGATGACCCGCCCAGAGGCGTCGGCATTGAGGCTGGACGTGAGCGGACTCGGCAGCGGTGTGGAGCCAGGGAACACGGTGGCGAAGCTCCACGCAGAGGTGCCGGCGATGGTGACGTTGAGGACCGCCGCCGTGGCATTGGCGGGCACGCCGGCTCGGCCGATGATGCCGACCCGAATCGTGTCGCCCGACACGTCGGTGAAGCCGCCGTAGCCCGAGGCAGTCGGCCGAGTGTCGGCCAAACGAAGTGGGGTGACACCCACGTACTTCGATGCCCCCGCCGGCGGGGCGACCGCGGCCGGCAGCGGCATGAATGGGAGAGCGGCCCCGGTGGCGACCACCGAGGGTGCTGCATATACGGCGACCGGGCTGACCGGCACCACCATCGGCGCCAGCACGCAGGCGGCGGCCAGAAGAATCTTCACACGTCGCATCGTCACTCCAAGTCCGGACCGCCAGGCAAGAGGCGAATTATAGGCGTCACCGTCGACCGCCTGAGAACCTTATCTAGAAATAAATGATGGTTTCAGCCTTGGCCTCGGCGGCATCAAGATCGTCGGTGTACGCGCCGGTACTGAGGTACTTCCAGCCACCGTCACACACGATGAACACGATGACACCCTCCGTGATTTCGCTCGCCACCTTGGCTGCGCCGGCGAGAGCAGCACCCGAGGAAATGCCGGCGAACACTCCACATTCGTTGACCAGGCGGCGAGTCCATTCCAGGCTCTCGCGAGGCCGCACAACGCGTTTGCGATCGAGCAGCTCGAACCCATGCCAGCTTTCGAACAGCGGCGGAATGTAGCCCTCTTCGAGATTTCGCAGACCCTCGACCCGCTCGCCCAACGGTGGTTCGATCGCGATGATCTTGATGTCGGGATTTTGTTCCTTGAGGAACTTACCGGTGCCCATCAGAGTGCCGCTGGTGCCCAAACCGGCGACGAAGTGAGTGATCTCGGGGCAGTCCCGAATGATCTCTGGCCCGGTGCCGGTGTAGTGCGCAATCGGATTGTTGTCGTTGCCGTACTGATACAGGAAGCACCACTCAGGATGCTCGGCAGCCATCTCCTGCGCACGCTTGACGGCGCCATTGCTGCCCTCTTCGCCGGGGGTGAGGATGACCTCGGCACCAAAGACCTCCAGCATCTGGCGACGCTCGATGGAGACACTGGTGGGCATCAGGATCTTGATCGGGTAGCCGCGCATCTTCGCAATGGCTGCAAGCGCGATACCGGTGTTTCCCGACGACGGCTCGATGATCGTCTGCCCCGGCGTCAACAGACCGTCGATCTCCGCCTGGAGAATCATCTGGCGCGCGATGCGATCCTTCACCGAGCCGAACGGGTTCTGGCTCTCCAACTTGGCAATGATGCGCACGCGGGGGTTCGGCGACAGGTTGCTGACATCGACCATCGGCGTGTTGCCGATGAGGTCGAGGACCGATGCGTTGACGATTCCATTCGCGCTCATCAGGGGCACCCTCTGCGAGTAGTCGACCGACATGGTCGGGATTGTAGTCGCGTCACTCGCAGATCAGCCGACGCTGATCGGCACTTCGGTGATCACACCGTCAACAATTTGATAGCAGCGCGGCTCGGGAGCTTCTCGTTTGAGGCTGACGATCACGTAGAACCAGCCGGGGTCCGGGGCCTGGGCGACGTCGGTGGGGCTGGGGTACGGCTCGCTATGCGTGTGGCTGTGAAAGACGCCAATGATCTCCAGGCCGTCGTCCTCCGCTGCCATCTCTGCGCGCAGCAGTTCCTTACCGGGAATCGTGTACACGCGGGCCGAGGCGGCCTCATTGGTACAGCCGACGAAACGGTGGACCTTGGCGCCCTTGCCGATGAGCAGGCCGCAGGCTTCCAGCGGGTACCCGTCGTAGGCATTGCCGATCATCTCGGCGTAGGCCAGGTTGGTGAATGACAGCGGGCCAGAAACAAGCGGAGCAGGAGAAACGGGCGGCATTGCGTCGAAAGGGTACCGCTACCCTGGTGGCTCCCATGGCCCCTCCCCGTGATCGAAGCAACCCAGCTGGGCGCAAGCTCGTCGCCAGCAATCGGCGCGCGCACCGGGACTACGACATTCTTGAAACGTTCGAGACCGGCATCGTGCTCAGCGGCAGCGAGGTGAAGTCGCTGCGCGAGGGTCACGCGCAGGTAGCCGACTCGTTCGCGCGCATCATCAACGGCCAGGTCTGGCTGGACGGTGTGCACATTCCGCCGTATCAATTCGCGCACGGCATTGGCGCCCACGACCCGGACCGCGCCCGCAAGCTGCTGATGCACCGTCGCGAGATCGACCGTCTGGCACACGAGCTTGCCGTCGAGCACCTCGCCCTCATCCCGATGTCGTTCTACTTCAAAGACGGCAAGGTGAAGGTGGAGATCGCTGTGGCCCGCGGGCGCAAGAAGGCGGACAAGCGCCAAGCGCTGGCCGAGCGCGATGTCAAGATGGAAATGGCCAAGGCCATGGGCCGTCAGGCCAAAGGCCGTGTGTCGTGAGAGGTCGCGCTTCATGACCAGGTTCGCTTTGGTTCGCCGGCCCAGTCCACGCCTGGCCGATGGTTTGGTTACCCACATCGGTCGTACGCCGGTTGATGTGGAGCTGGCCAAACAGCAGTGGGCTGGGTACGTTGCCGCCTTGGAGGCCAATGGCTGGGCCACCACCGAAGTCGCTCCTGCGACCGGCCTTCCAGACTCGGCCTTCGTCGAAGACACGATGGTGGTGTTCCGCGACGTTGCCGTTCTCGCGCGGCCGGGTGCCGACGAACGCAAGCCTGAGGTCGCGGCCGCTGCCGACGCAGTTCGCGCCTTCGGCTACCGCACGGTCACCATCCAGGCGCCCGGCACGCTGGACGGTGGCGACGTGTTGAAGGTGGGCGACACCATCTACGTCGGCAACGGCGGCCGCACCAACCTCGACGGCATTGCGCAGGTCGCTGCAGCGTTCGAGCCACTTGGTGCCACGATTGTCACCGTGCCCCTTACCAAGGTGTTGCACCTCAAGTCAGCCATCACCGCGCTGCCCGACGGCACCATCATCGGCTGGCCGCCCGCAGTCGACGACATGTCACTGTTTGCAAACTTCGTCGCTGTCCCAGAGGAGTCGGGCTCCCACGTCGTCATTCTCGATGAGCACACACTGTTGCTCTCGGCGGACTGCCCCCAGACCGCGGCCATGCTGCGCGACCGCGGCTACCAGGTGGTGACGGTCGACATCAGCGAGTACATCAAGCTGGAAGGCTGCGTCACCTGCCTCAGCGTACGGTTGCGCGAAGCTCCGCTTGCCCCCTCGCACTGACTCTCCTGCACACTGAAGTTCGGAGCCGCCAATGAGCACCAAGTCGATCCGCCGCACGTACGGCACCATCACCGAACCTGCGCGCCAGATCGATGTCATCCACGAAACTGACGTGCTAGTGGTCGGTTCCGGTCCGGCCGGTTTGGCCGCGGCATTGGGCGCTGCGCGTGCGGGCGTCGAGGTCACACTCGTCGAACGATTTGGTTGCTACGGCGGCAACATCACCGCCGTCGGCGTGGAGGGCATGGCCTGGTACCGGCACGAGCAGACGATCGAGGCGAATGGCATCGGCCGCGAGTTCGAGACCCGAGCGTTCGAGATGGGCGCGGCCGTGCAGGAGAGCCAATCACAGTCGTACGAACTGGACTCCGAGGGCTTCAAGTTAGTGGCCGACCGCATGGTCGAGGAAGCCGGCATCCACGGAATGATGCATCGCGCGTTTGCGGCGCCCATCATGGATGGCGACACGGTGGCGGGCATCATCACCGAGTCGAAGGCAGGTCGCGAGGCCATCCGCGCTCGCCGGGTGATCGATGCCACCGGCGACGCCGACGTGGCGTTCCGGGCCGGCGCGCCCACGCATCACACGCCGCGCGAGGAGATGATGGCGGCCTCGGTGATGTTCCACCTGGCCGGCGTGGACAAGAAGGCGTTCATGGCCGGTATCGCCGCGGACCCGCAGACCTACCAGGACTGGGGTGGCGGTGGTGAGTGGAACATCGAGACCAGCGGCAAGGAAGACGCCATGTTCTCGCCGTTCTTGAAGAAGCCGTTCCAGCAGGCCATCGAGGACGGGCTGCTGCCAGCGCACCTGACCACGATTGCCGGTACCTGGGGCGCAATGCACGACACCGGCGAGCTGACGTACATGAATCTGGTTCACCTCGACGGGATCGACGGCACGGACCCCGACGACCTCACTCGTGGCGAGATCGAGGGACGCCGACAAGCCATGCTGGCAATCGAAGCGCTACGCCGCTACACGCCGGGCTGCGAGCGCGCCCGCCTGCGCAATTTCGGGATGACGTTGGGAATTCGCGATACCCGCAAGATCGACGCGATGTACAACATGACCGAAACGGACGTTCGCGAGCAGGGCCGCTGCGACGACAGCATCGGCATCTACCCCGAGTTCATCGATGGCTACGGCATCCTCATCTTGCCCACCACCGGCCGCTACTTCCAGCTGCCGTATCGCAACGTGCTCCCCAAGGGCGTACGCAACCTGCTGGTGCCTGGGCGCTCTTCGGGTGGCGACCGCATTTCGCACGCAGCGACGCGCAACATGTCGTGCTGTGCCGTGCTTGGTCAAGGTGCCGGCGTGGCTGCAGCTTTGTCACTGCACACGTCGCGCGAGCTTGCCGATGTCGACATCGCGGCCGTGCAGAAGGAGCTGGACCACCAGGGAGTGCGTCACTGGTAGGCCCAGCCGCCGGCGCTTCGGTGGGTGCGGAGGCGTCGCAACGCCTACAGTCGGTGTGCAGTAGCAAGCCTTCGGAACGGGGACCATTTCATGCAGGTACACAGCGATCTTTACATCGGCGGACGGTGGGTTCCAGCTACTTCTACCGACGTCATCGAGGTCGTCAACCCGGCAACCGAACAGGTCATTGCAACCGTCCCGGCTGCATCGACGCACGACGCCGATGCCGCAGTCCGGGCAGCCCGCGCCGCCTTCAGTTCGTGGTCTCAGCTGACTGTTGATGAGCGGGTCGACTACGTCGAGAAAATCGCTGTGGCGATGGCGGAGCGTGCCGAGGAGATTGCGTCGGTGGTATCGGCCGAGCAGGGCATGCCGATGGCCAATGCGCGCCGAGTGCAATCGGGGCTCCCCATCACGGTGATGAAGAGCTACGTCGACATCGGTCGCCAGTATGCGAGCTCGGAGCCGGAGCGAGTCGGGAACTCTCTCGTCGTCCACGAACCGATCGGTGTCTGCACCTTCATCACCCCGTGGAACTATCCGCTCCATCAGATCGTCGGCAAAGTTGCTCCCGCTCTCGTGGCCGGCTGCACGATGATCGTGAAGCCAAGCTCCGAGACCCCGCTGAACGCATTTCTCCTCGCGCAGATCATCGACGAGGTCGGGCTGCCGGCCGGGGTTTTCAACTTGGTCACCGGCGCTGGGCCCACCGTCGGCGAAGCGCTGTGCGTGCACCCCGACGTGGACATGATCTCGATTACTGGCTCGACCGAAGCGGGTGCGCGCATCGCCACGCTTGGTGCACCCTCGGTGAAGCGCATCTGCCAGGAGCTCGGCGGTAAGTCGGCCAATGTGATCCTCGATGGCGCCGATTTCGCTGCAGCGGTACCCGCCGGCGTGATCGGAATGATGCTCAACTGCGGCCAGACGTGCACGGCACTCACTCGCATGATCGTGCCCCGCAGCCGGCAACAGGAAGTGGTCGATCTTGCCGTAGGCGCACTCGCCACCCTCTCGATGGGCGACCCGTTGAGCGACGGCAACTTCCTGGGCCCGGTTGTATCGGCCGCTCAGAAGCGCACGGTCCAGGGGTACGTTCGCACCGGTATCGAGGAGGGCGCACGCGTGGTCGCCGGCGGCGCCGAAGACCCCGAGGGTTTCGACATCGGGTTCTATGTGCAGCCCACCATCTTCGCCGATGTCGTCAACTCGATGGTGATCGCTCAGGAAGAGATCTTCGGCCCTGTCCTGTGCATCATCCCGGTCGACAGCGAGGAAGAAGCGATTGCTGTTGCCAACGACTCGCCCTACGGGCTCTCCGGCGGAGTGTGGGCCGACTCCAACGAGCACGCCATCGCAGTCGCTCGCCGGTTGCAGACCGGCCAGGTGATGGTGAACGGCGGCCGGTTCAACCCGTTGGCACCGTTTGGCGGGTACAAGACCTCCGGCAACGGTCGCGAGCTGGGTCGCGCCGGACTGGACGAGTTCCTGGAAACGAAAGCAATCCAGGTACCGGCCTGACGTACAGAGGTCGCCTGTCTTGCGGGCTCGCCGAGGGCAATCGCTCGGCGGTTTGGAAGAAACTGGGTCGCCAGGTCGCCAGGTCGTCAGTCGCTGATAGCGGCTCGCCACGCCGCGCCGTACGCGGCCGCGAGCGACGCGATGGTCTCGTGGGCGTTCAGCCCGCTGGGGTTCGGCAGCACCCACAGCTCGGCACCGCCGAGGTTGTCGTGCTGCTGACCGGCGGTCGCCTTCGGTCGGTCAAACGCAGCTCGATAGGCAGTGAGGCCCAGAACGGCGACCACCTTCGGGTGCAGCGCGCGCACCTTCGCTTCCAGTAC
>JAYVVY010000053.1:0-10255 GCA_043786575.1 Ilumatobacteraceae bacterium | reverse complement strand
AGCACGCAGGCAACCGCCAGCGCACCGAACGCGACTGGAGCGAGCGGCGCAACGCCACCGGGCACCGGACGGCCGTGCAGCCAACACGCAACGAGAGCTCCGGCGAGGATTTCGCAGATGCGGGCGGGGGTGGACCAGTACGCGGCGTTGGGCCCCCACACCTGGGCGATCACCGGTGCTGCGATTGCCGACAATGCTGTGATGACCGCAACAACGGTGAGCACCTTGATCTTGCGGCGCCGGGCAAACGCCAGCAGGCCAATGAACGCCAGTGGCCACACCCAATAGAACTGTTCCTCGATAGCCAATGACCAGTAGTGATCCAGCGGCTTCTTCAGGCCTGCCTGCGCCGCGGTCAGGTCTGCGTAACTCTCACCCGAGGCGAGCTTGACCCAGTTGAACACCTGGAAGACAGCGCCGAGTACGTCTCGCTTCAGGTTGGCGACCCCAGTGAACCACCCTGCCCACGCCATCAGGCATACGGCCACGATGCATACCAGGCTGGCCGGCAGCAGGCGACGGGCGCGACGCGTGTAGAACGCGGCAGCGTCGATTTTCCCGGACCGCTGGTGCTCCGTCATTAGTAGCGAGGTGATCAGATAGCCCGAGAGCGTGAAGAAAACCGACACCCCGAGGTAGCCGCCGCTCATCCAGCTGACCCCGCCATGGAACACCAGCACGGCCGCCACGGCAAACGCCCGCGTGCCGTCCAACGCGGGTTGGTAGGCAATCGTCTGGCGACTCATCGCAGCGATGGTAGAGGGTTGGACCCGCGTCGCCACGTCGGACGAGTGTCGGCCATCGCCCGCGTGCGAGAATGCCCGAATGCGTCGTTGCGCCGTATTGATAACCGTCTCACTGCTGGCTGCGGCCGCAAGCACCGCGTTGCCCGCACACACTGCGCTCGCCGCGCCAGCCGGCTGCCGCAACAACTCGAGCGGCATCACCGAGTTCTGTGACCAGCACATTCCCACCGTTGGCCCACGCGGATCCATCGGACTTCTCGGTGATTCGGTGCTACTCGGCTCGGCCAGCGGAATGAGCACTCCCAGCCTGCCCACGATGCTCAGCGACAACGGGTTCGGCCCGGTTCACCTCTCCACCACGTTGGGAATGACCACGTACAACTCGTCCGTGTCGCGTCGAGATGCGTCCGCCTTCCATTGGCTCAGCCGGTGGCAGGATGCAGGATTCAACCCGGACGTGATCGTCGTCAACCTTGGCGCCAACCACTTGGGCACCTGTACACCGGCTTCGGTCAGCGTGTGCAGGGACAAGATCGTGCAACTGCTCCACGAGATCTCGCTCTACTTTCCGAGCGCAATCGTGTGGTGGGCAAAGGTTGTGCAACGCAGCTACCCCTCTGGGCTTCCTACCAGTGGGATGGAAGGTTGGAACAATGCGCTCGATCAGGCCGAATCTGCCTGGCCGAACCTGATCGTGTGGGATTGGCCGACCGCGCTGGCCACTGCCGACCCGGTAATTGCCACCGACATCGCCGGCATCCACCCGATATCTGGCGCGCAGTACGTCAAGCGCAGCACATTGATGGCACAGCACATCACGTCGCAGACCGGCGGCGCGCGCTTCGACGGGCCCCGGGCGGGCCTGCCTGTGGCGGACACGACGCCGCTGAACTTCGACCCTGTCACCGAGTCGACCGTCTACAGCACGCTGACGAACGGCCAGCCATTCGCCAGCGAGGAAACTCGCGACATTGATCTCAGCGCCATCGCGGCCGTCGCCGACGACGCCAAAGCGCTCGCCCTCACCGTCAGCGCCAAGAACTCTGCGCAGGCCGGATACCTGGTCGTGTATCGCTGCGGAGATCCGATGCCGCCCACCTCCAACGTCAACTTCGCGGCAGGAGCGTTTCGAACTGCGCAGGCCGTCACGAAGATCACCGATGCGGGGCATATCTGCGTGTATGCCAGCACGGCAACCGACGTGATCGTGTCGATCCAGGGCAACTTCGTCACCCGCGCGGCGACGACTCTGCATCCCATCAGCCCCGACCGGCCGCTGGACACTCGACAAACTGGCCGCGGCAGCGACTTCGTGGTAGCTGTTCCAGGTGCCGGCGTGCGAGCTGCCAGCGTGACGCTCACCGCTACCCGCGACTCGGCGGGTGGCACTCTCACGATCTATGGCTGCGACGCGTCGGTACCCGATGTGGCCAATCTCAGCTTCGAGCCAAACGAAACCGTTGCCGGCGCTGCGTTCGTGCCGGTGTCTGCGAGCGGCACGATCTGCGTACACGTGAACACGGCCTCCTCGGCGTTCGTCGATGTCATCGTTGACATCACCGGCACGTTCTCCAACGACCCGGGCGGACTGCAGTTCCTCCCGGTGTTCGCCACCCGCGTGCTGGATACCCGAAACGCCATCGGCGGGTGGGTGGGCCGCCACGACACCGGCCAAGACCTTGACGTGGTGGTGGCACCGCCGGGCGCTCGCGCCGTCACGGGCACTCTCACTCTCGTGCGGCCGTCGTTCAGCGGCTTCCTGACAGCGTACGCGTGTGGTGAACCACTGCCGCCGACGTCATCGGTGAATGCTCGCGGGGGTTTGGCCATGGCCAATTCGGTGACGGTGGGTATTCGGTCTTCCGACCAGGCGCTGTGTATCTTCAGTTTCAGCAACACAAACACCTTGTTCGACGTGGTCGGCTGGTGGGTGGAGGTCACCGCATGAACCGCCGACTCGTCGCGCTCGCTCTTGCAGCGCTGTGCTCAATGACTGCTGTGGGCGCTGGAATGACGGCCGACGCTGCTCGCCCAGCGATGCCAGCGGTCGAGGCATCCAAGCACGTGTTCATGGTGTCGGACTCTGTTGGCATCGGGGCATTCGGCGCGATCTCGAACGCTTTTCCCCCGGGTTGGCAGGTCACGACCACCGGTAAGCCAGCGCAGTTCGTCGAGCAGCTGGTCGATCGGTACGTCAACCCTGTGCCGGCATCGTCGTTTGGTGATTACGCAATTGTGGCCGGTGGCTACAACTACCCCTACTGGGACAATGCGCGCTTCAGCCGGTCGATCGACCAGATGGTGGACGCACTCCTGGCCAAGGGCGTCAAGCACATCTTCTGGGTCACTCTGCGCGAGGTGAAGCCCGAGTTCTACTCGGGCTACAACCAACTGGCCAGCAACTACAAGCTGCTCTACAGCCTGTACCCCATCGCGAATGCGACCATCCGTGGGGCAATGAACCGACATCCCGAATTGTCGATTGTTGATTGGGCAGCTGCCACCGATCAGTTTGGCCTCACGTACGACGCCATTCACCTCAACCCCACGGGCGCCGCGCTGTATGCCGGTATGGCGTCGTCGACCATTCTGAACTCCATCGGCATCAAGCCCGCCGGCACTGTCACCGAGTTTGCGGCTGCCGGCGTCGCGGGGGTTCCGCCCGACGCGTCGGCAGTGTCCGTCAACCTCACCGCTGTCGGCCCCCGGACCGCCGGGTACCTCACCGCCTACCCGTGCGGCGGCACACTGCCAATCGTCAGCAACCTCAACTTCCTGCCCGACCAGACAGTGGCCAGCGCCGCCATCGTGCCGGTAGGTGTCAACGGCAAGGTGTGCGTCTACCAGAGCTCGGACTCGCACGTCCTCGTCGATATCAATGGCGCGTTCGCTGCCGATTCAGGTTTCATTCCGCTGACGCCCGGACGCGCGATCGACACTCGCAGCGGTCCACCACCCGCTGGCAACGCGGTGACGGTCGTCCACCTGGGTGCGCTTCCTGGTGCACCTCCCGGGGTCTTCACAGCGGTTGTCAATCTGACGGTGGTGGCCGGAGCGACGGGCACCACCGTCAGCCTGTACACGTGCGGTGGGCCGGCCCCGGCGCAACCGTCGCGCACGGTTGGCCTCGGTCTGGCGCAGAACCTGACGATGGTCGTCGCCACCGATGCAAGCGGCGACGTCTGCGCCACCGTCAGCCAGTCGGCGCATGTCCTGGTCGACCTGTTTGGAGCGTTCCCGATCACGGCAGCGTTCCACGCGCTGCCCGCGCAGCGCCTGCTCGATACGCGCAGCGGCTACCCGCTCTTCGGCGGCACCCCGCGAATTCAGCAGGTCGCCGGGGTGGCGGGCGTTCCGCCCTTGCCGGAACCAACGGGCGCGGTGCTGACGCTGACGCTGCTGAACCCGGCGGGCGCGGGGTGGGCGACGGTGCATCCGTGCGCCAACGGCCAGCCGAACACTTCAATGGTCAATGTCGTTGCCAACCATGAGCAAACCAACGCAGTAATCCCGCCGCTCGACGCGGCTGGCACCGTGTGTCTGTACAGCAGCACCACCAGCCACGCGTTGCTCGACGTCTCGGGGTGGACAGGCGCTGCATTCCTGTCGCTCGCTCCAACTCGTCTGGTCGATACGCGAAACGGCTAGTTCCAGCCGGTTACCCGCTGGTAGCGGTGGCAGAATGCCTCCATGATCTTCGACGGCTACGTCAACCAGCTCCCCGATTCAGACCCCGGTGAAACGCAGGAGTGGCTCGACAGCCTCGATGCCGTTGTCGATGTGCATGGCAAAACACGCGCCCGCTTCCTGCTCACCAAGCTGTTGGAGAAGGCTCGCGCCTCGCAGGTCAGCTTCCCCGCCACGGTCAGCACGCCGTATCTCAACACCATTCCACGCGAGTCCGAGCCGTGGTTCCCCGGTGACGAATACATCGAGCGCCGCATTCGCGCGTTCGTGCGCTGGAACGCTGCCGCGATGGTGGTGCGTGCCAACAAGCATGCCGAGGGCATCGGCGGCCACTTGGCCACGTTCGCCAGCTCGGCCAGCCTGTACGAGATCGGTTTCAACCATTTCTTCCGCGGCAAGGACGATGGCAACGCCGGCGACCACATCTACTTCCAGGGCCACGCCACGCCTGGTGTGTATGCCCGCGCCTTCCTCGAGCGTCGGCTGGAGGCCACCGACCTCGACCAGTTCCGCCGCGAGATCGGGCGTGAGGGCAAGGGCCTGAGCAGTTACCCGCACCCGCGCCTGATGCCCGACTTCTGGGAGTTCCCCACAGTCTCTATGGGGCTTGGGCCGCTGACCGCGCTGTACCACGCGCGCTTCAATCGCTACTTGCAAAACCGTGAGCTCGATGACACCAGCCAGAGCCGGGTATGGGCCTTCCTGGGCGACGGCGAGTGCGACGAGCCAGAGACCCTGGGCGCCATCTCCTTGGCCAGTCGCGAGAAGCTGGACAACCTGGTCTTCGTGGTCAACTGCAACCTGCAGCGCCTCGACGGCCCCGTGCGTGGGAACGGCAAGATCATCCAGGAGCTGGAGGCCAGCTTCCGCGGTGCCGGCTGGAATGTCATCAAGGTCATCCTTGGCAGCAAGTGGGACGGCCTGCTGGCCAACGACAAGGACGGGGTGCTGCTCAACCAGCTCAACACCACCGTTGATGGCGAATTCCAGCGCTACAGCATCGAGAACGGCGCGTACATTCGCGACAACTTCTTCGGCCCGGACCCGCGGCTACGCCAGATGGTCGCTCATCTCACCGACGACGATCTGGTCAACCTGCCTCGTGGTGGCCACGACTACCACAAGCTGTACGCGGCCTATAAGGCGGCCAGCGAGAACCTCGGGTCTGGCGCGCCAACAGTGATTCTGGCCAAGACCATCAAGGGCTGGACGCTCGGCCCCGGTTTCGAAGGTCGTAACTCGACACACCAGATCAAAAAGATGACCAGCGCCCAGCTGTTCGCCCTGCGCGACCGGCTGCACATGAACGATGAGATTCCGGATTCGGCGTTCGACAACGACGAGATTCCGTACTTCCGTCCGGCCGAAGACTCGGTCGAGTACCAGTACATGATCGAGCGCCGCCGGGCACTGGGTGGCAGTGTTCCCAAGCGCATCATCCGCCCGCGCAAGCCAATGGGTATGCCACTGGACGCCACCTTCGAAGAGCTTCGCCGTGGCTCGGGCGAGCAGGAGGTCAGCACCACGATGGGTTTCACCCGCCTGCTGCGCAACCTCAGCCGCGACGAGAACATCGGCCAGCTGGTGGTGCCCATCATCCCCGACGAAGGCCGCACGTTCGGTATGGACTCGCTGTTTCCGGCGCTGAAGATCTACGCCTCACAGGGCCAGAAGTACCAGCCCGTGGACCACGACCTGTTGCTCAGCTACGCGGAGTCCGCCAAGGGCCAGATCCTGGAGGAGGGCATCACCGAGGCCGGCTCGATGGCCAGCTTCATTGCTGCCGGCACTGCGTATGCCACCCGTGGCGTCAACACGATTCCCTTCTACACGTTCTATTCCATGTTCGGTTTCCAGCGTGTGGGCGACCTCATCTGGCAAGCCGCAGACGCCCGTACCCGCGGCTTCCTGCTGGGCGCCACTGCCGGGCGCACCACACTGCAGGGCGAGGGTCTGCAGCACCAGGATGGCCACTCGCTGGTGTTGGCCAGCACGGTGCCACCGTGCCAGGCATACGACCCTGCGTTCGCGTACGAAGTCGCCGCCATCATTCAGGCCGGCATTCATCGCATGTACGGCCCCGACGCCGACCCGCCGACCGGCTTGGAACGCGACGTCTTCTACTACATCACCCTGTACAACGAGAATTACCCGATGCCTGCCATGCCGGAGGGTCTTGACCCGGCCGACATCATGCGCGGCCTGTACCGCTGGGCCGCCGCGCCCGACGGCAAGGATCGACGAGCCACACTGCTGTTCAGTGGCTCTGCGCAGGGCGCTGCGCGCGCGGCGGCCGCCGAACTGGCCGACCATGGCGTGGGCGTAGAGCTGTGGTCGGCGACGTCGTACAAGGCGCTGCGCGACGATGCGTTGTCCGCGGAGCGTTGGAACCGTTTGCACCCGCACGAACCCGCCAAGCCGATGGCAGTTGCCAACCTCCTCGCCGGCGCGCAGGGTCCCATCGTGGCCGTCAGCGACTTCATGAAGATGGTTCCCGAGCAGATTTCACGCTTTCTGCCCGGCCGCACCTTCGTGCCGCTGGGCACCGACGGCATGGGTCGCAGCGATACACGCGAGGCGCTGCGCGACTACTTCGAGGTCGATGCCGGTCATGTGGTGGTCGCTGTCCTCAGCGCACTCTTCGCCGAGGGCAAGGCCAGCGCCGATGAGGTGCAGGCCGCCATCGCCCGCCACAACATCAACCCGGATTCACTCGACCCGCTCGACGTGTGAGCGGGCGGGGCGGAGATTCAGCCCCACCAACCATTGACGTCGAGAATCACGTGGACTGTCTCTGACGAGTAGACGCACAGCGCGCCGCTCGCCGACAGCGAGACCATGGCACCGTTGGCAACGGCCTGGCCGGCACTGAAGTTGACGTTCGAGGTGGGTGGTTGGCCGCCGCACGGGAATGCGGTGATGAACCCGTTGTTGGCGGCACCATCGGCAGCGGTGACGTTGAACGACACGGCCCTGGCGGTGCCGGGGACGCCTCGCTGCCCCGCAACCTGCATCACGATCGTTTGCCCCGCCCCAAGGCGGAGTCCGCCGGTACCAAAGTTCAAGGCGGTGAGCCATTTGTCGCGGGTGTCGACCCACCGGAACGGCGCGCTGGGGGTGAAGCCGGTCGCTGTCGAAGGCGCCATGTAGCCAAAGACATCGACAATCAGGTCGACGCCGGTGTTGCTGTAGATGCACACGGATCGATTGCCGGACAGCGCAGTCGTCACGGTGTTAGGGCGAATGTCGCCCGCGACCGGGTTGACACTGGATGTGGGCGGTGTGTCGCCGCACGGATAGACAGTGACGAAACCTGTGTTGTCGGGCTGGATAGCCGTCACGTTGAGCATCGCCCCCGTAGCTCCCGCCGGAGCAGCGGGCAGGGTGAGCTCGACGATCTGGCCCGCTCCGAACCGGCCGGACGGGCCGATGCCCTGGCGGGTGTCCATCACGCGATCGGGCACGACGGGCGTGAACCGTGAGGCCGCGGAATTGGAATAGTAGCCCGACACATCAATCAAGATGTCCGCGTTGACCGGTGAATAGACACAGATGTTGCCACCGCTGTCCAATGGCGCCGACGCCGAGTTGGATACCGCATCGTTGGCTGCAAAGTTGAGCGTGGAAACGACAGGCATCGGGTTCGAGCAGTTCCACACCGTGAGGTATCCGGCGCCGGCAGTGTTGGCAACAGTGAAGTTGGCGCTGATGGCAGTGGCATCGACCGGCAGACCCAAACGACCGGTCAGCTTGATGCGCTTGATGACCTGGCCGAGCAGTTTGGTCGCCCCAACGGAGCTTCGCGAGTCAACGAAACGAGCGGGGGTGATGGCCTGCCAGCCGGAGGGGCTACTGGTCGGCGCGGCGACCGGCGGCCCGGAGGCCGAGTCTGCAGCGGCCGGGTCGACGGTGAAGCTCCATGTGACGGTGCGAGCTGAGGTCGCAACGGTGACCGTATAGACGCCTGGAGTTAGAGCCGAGCGGGGCAGCACGATTGCGGCATTGTCCCCTCCGAGAATGCTCTGTGCGACTCCAGAAGTGTTGTGTTGGCTGAGCACACAGGTCTGGACGGGACCGGACGGGCCGGTCATCGAAGCGGTGGGGTTCGACGAGAAGCCTTCCGGCATCATTGCAATGACCGGCAGGCCAGCGCCGCTGGTCCCCCAGCCGCACAGCTGCACCGGGTTTGGCGACTCAGCAACGAATTGAGTCAGGTTGGTAACGGTGCCATCGCCAGGAAAGAGAATCGGTGATCCAAGACCCTGCTGGGGTCCTAGTCCGTGGAGAACGTCGAGGGTCGCGCCCGAATGCCAGCGCTGAGTGTTGGGGTTCTCGCATTGGCCGAAGCCGACGCGCTGCAGGTTGGGACGGAGTATCCCAATGGCGTGAAATGGGCCGGTCATCCACAACTCGATGAACGATCGGCTGGAGACGCCGGTGGCGCTGCTGACGGCCACGTTTCCATTGTTGCCCGCCGCGTCACCAGAGTCCGTGTAGCCAGGGTTACCCGGAATTTCGTCGTGGGCGATGTCGTTGAGCAGCATGTAGCAGGAGTGGTTGAGCGCGCCAGGCGAGAGCGACGCATCTTCGGTGACGGGCGGGAGGCCAGCCATCGAGCGGAAGTAGTTGACGGAAGTCAGCCAATCGGAGTTGGCGGAAATGAATGGCGGCACCGGGTTCGCAGCGTGCGCCGGGGCGCAGACGAAGGTCGCCGAGACTGCGATCAGCGTCGCGATCAATACGCCTCGTCGTGCTACACGCATTCCCAACTCCTCCTCGGTTCCGCCCAGGTACGTTGTCTTGTATCGACCCAGGCGGCCAGGTCTTGAGAATTGTGTGTGCGACTTGCTGACTTCTTGACGATTGGCAGACAACGGCCAGCCATTGCACAGACTCCCGGCCGTACCCGTGCATCCAGTACCCTCACGTCGTATGTGGCAGGGAAAAACGTTGGCAGTTGTGCTGCCCACGTACAACGAAGCTGGCAGCATCGCCGACTGCATCGACGCGTTCCATGCGCTGGGAATCGTCGACGACATCGTGGTTGTCAACAACAACGCTCACCCCGACACAACGCCAGCGGTCGCGCCCACTGTGGCGCGCGAGGTTTTCGAGCCGATCCAGGGCTACGGGGCGGCTATTCGGCGTGGGTTTCTGGAAACAGCGACGGCCGACCTGGTGTGCGTGTGCGAGCCCGATGCCACGTTCGACCCGGCCGACATTTTGAAGCTGCTGCCATTCACCGCCGACGTCGACTTCGTGCTGGGCTCGCGCACCGTGCAGACGTTCATCTTGAGCGGCGCCAACATGGGTCTGTTTCTACGATGGGGAAATTGGGCCGTCGCCAAGCTGACCGAGGCGTTGTTCAACACGGTCTACCTCTCCGATGTCGGGTGCACGTTTCGTGTCGTCACTCGCGCCGGCCTCACCGAACTGACGCCGCAATTCACCAGCAACGGGTCGTCGTTTGGGTACGAGATGATGCTGCACGCAGCACGGCTGCGGGTCTCGCTGGTACAGGTGCCGGTCAAGTACCTGCCTCGCGTCGGCGAGAGTTCTGTCACCGGCGACAGGGTCAAGACCTTCCGGCTCGGCATGTCGATGATCGGCCTGTGCCTGCGTCACCGCTTCCGATGCTCGACTCGCTGAACAACTACTGAATCCTGGCCAGCGACAAAGAAGCGCCCCCGACCGCTGAGTGCAATCGGGGGCGCTTCGCTGGCGAAACTGTTGACTACGACCTACTTGCTGGCCGCGTTTCGCGCGTCACGAACGAAGTCGTGCGCTGCCTTCACATCGCGATGCTGCTGACTGACGACTTC